>CAMZKG010000091.1 GCA_947311105.1 uncultured Saprospiraceae bacterium | reverse complement strand
TTGCCTTTGGCGTTCAATTTGCCTTTGGCGTTCACTTGCCTTCGGCGTTCAATTTGCCTTTGGCGTTCAATTGCCTTCGGCGTTGATTTGTCCTTCGGACGTTGATTTTGGCTAAAATTACTATTTGCGCATGATACTAGGCACACGAATATGTTAATTTCTACCAAGGGTATTGTTTTTCGGTCGGTCAAATATAGTGAGACGAGTTTTATCACGGATATTTATACAGAGACCAAAGGGCTACAGCATTTTATCATTAGTGGAGTGCGGAAGGCGAAGTCCACGACGGGCGCTAGTTTGTTTCAGCCAGGGAGTTTGGTGGATATCGTGGCTTATTATCGGGACGATAAGAAGATGCACCGAATTAAGGAAGCAAGGTCCGCTTATCCCTTTCGGGAAATTCCTTTTTCCATCCACAAAACGGCAGTGAGTGTGTTTATCTCGGAGCTTTGCAGCAAAACGGTGCAGGAGTCAGAGCCCAATTCTGTCGTGTTTCAATTTCTTTGGGATAGTTATGTTTATTTGGATAGTACCCAAGAATCAATTGCGAATATCCCCGTTTCTTTTATGAGTAAGTTGGCGACCTATCTAGGGTTTGCGCCGCAGATTCCGAAAGGAGAAGCTCTATTTTTTGACTTGCGTGAAGGTGTTTTTTGCGCAAGCCCACAAGAAATGGAATGGGCAAAAGACGGCCCGATTATCCCATTGTTGAAATCATTTTTTAAAACCAATATCAATGAAGCTCATACGATAGTCTGTCAGCGATCTGAGCGCACTGAAATACTCAATACACTCACTAAATATTATAGCTTTCACATCCAAGGATTTAAAAAACTAAATACACCTGATATCTACGGTGCTATTTTCTGAAAATCCTAATTTATAGTTGGGTGTATATTAGCAAGGTTTAAGAAACCCCAGTTTTGATCTACTCGCTTCGTATTTTATCTTTCACACTTAGGTTTGCCAAGGTTTCTCAAACCGAACAATTGAGCTTACTCCAAAAAGTCGTTGTAGTTTATAACTAAGGAATAGAGCAAAATTTTTTTTGGTTTAATTGTGCAATCGTTCAACTGAAAATAGCCTAAAAATTGATATCACAGAATAAAATTTTGCGAAATCTCCAAATAGAAAAGGACATTACCTTTTCGGAGTGGACTCAACAATTGCGCGCTTGAACGTTTTCTCAAACCCTAATACAGACTACATTTATATCATTCTGTCGTTAAATTACGGTGATGAAGCATGAGTTTCCTTACCTTTGCGATATGGCCAAGAAAAAATTTCATAGAGGACAACGAAATCAAGCTAGGAAAAAGAAGAAAAGACCGGGCAAAGATTTTAATAAATTAAACAAACCTGTCATTTCGACGCAAGTCCTTGCGGACAAAACTAGATTGAATAAGTATGTGGCGTTGTCGGGTATTTGCTCCCGTCGTAAAGCAGCTGAATTAGTGAAAGACGGCAAGGTAAAAGTCAATGGAAAGATAAATGTCAACCCAGGTTTTGAAGTGACCAAAGATGATGTCGTTGAATATGCCGGTAAAAAATTAGTCCCGCAGCTTGACAAGGTCTATGTTTTGATGAATAAGCCCAAAAATACCATCACTACAGCTAGTGACGAAAAAGGACGACGTACTGTTTTGGACTTGATTGGAGACAAAGTACCACAGCGTATATTTCCTGTTGGGCGCTTGGATCGAGCCACTACGGGGCTTTTGCTATTGACGAATGATGGAGATTTGGCGCATAGCCTGAGTCATCCTTCTAGTCAGGTGAGAAAGATCTACCATGCTACACTCGATAAACCCCTTACAGAAAAAGATTTAGCAAAGATCAAGAAAGGTATCCGTTTGGAAGAAGGCATTGCGATAGTGGATGGAATCTCCTATTTAGAAGAAAAGCCCAAAAATAACATCGGCATCGAAATCCATATAGGATGGAATCGAATTATCCGACGTATTTTTGAGCAATTAAACTACGAAGTAGTTAAACTAGATAGGGTGTATTTTGCGGGTCTAACAAAAAAGGACTTAAAGCGTGGTTGGTTTCGCCACCTAAATGGTCAAGAAATCATCATGCTCAAGCACTTTACAAAAAGAAATTAGTTGCCAGGTACTCTAATAATTGTACCAGGGCTAAGGCGGTTAGACTTCACCAATTCCTTATTCATTTCTATTAGCTCATCCAAACTAACTCCTAGCCATATTGACATGTCATAAAGAGAAGTGGTTTTGCGAATAGTGTATTTTTTTAGTTTTGTGCGGCGTTTTCTGGACGTTGTCCGCTCTCCTAATAGTTGATCGTCTTTTTGCTCAAGCTTTACTTGGCTAGGCAAAGTCGGTAGCTTTTCGATAACATCAACCGTAATTAATCTTTTGGTAGGGAAAGAAAAAGTCTCTGGTTTTGACTTGTCTAATTGTGGTTGATAGATGACCAATGCCTGGCCTTGTGTGGTGTTCATTGACTCCAGCGTATTCCATTCCATGATAGCTTGTGGGGTGCAATGATACTTTTGAGCAATCGTCCAAAGCGATTCATTTTCGGTAACGTAATGAATTCTCTTGATAAAAGAAGTATTCACCATGATGTCTTGTTCGGACTTTAGATTAAAGTAATTTTTTACGTAAGGATACACCCTTTCAGGAATGTAAATGGTTGAGTTAGAAGGTGCTATACCTTGAATGTATGCAGGGTTTAGAGCGTAAAGGATGGATTCATCTACACCAATAACTTCTGCCAATTTCTCAAAAGTAAAAGATTCGTCTATTTGGATTTTAGTTTTTAGATACATGTCTCTTTGTGGAAAGACAGGCTCCAGCCCATAATCTTGATAATGATTCAAGACATAAGTTGCTGCAATAAAAGCAGGTACATAACTACGGGTTTCTTTGGGGAGAAAGCGTTTTAGTTTCCAAAAATTCTTAGAGTGAGAGCGTCTTACTGCACGATTAACTCTACCGCCACCGCTATTGTATGCTGCTAAAGCTAGGGTCCAACTCTTAAATCGCTTATTTCCCCGCTTTAAGTACTCAATGGCTGCCAAAGTCGATTTTTCGGGATCTAAACGCTCATCAATGATGTCATCGATACGCAAGCCATATTCTCGTGCAGTAGCAGGCATGAACTGCCAAATACCCCGAGCACCAACTCTAGATGTAGCCGTAGGACGCAAGGAAGACTCGATGACGGCAAGATACTTGAGCTCTTCCGGAGCATCATATTCTGTTAATAATTTTTCAAAAATAGGAAAATACAAGTAAGCACGCCCGATCATTTCTTCGGTCTGATAGCGATTTTCGTATAAATATCTGTGAATGATGCGTTGTACTGGCCCCGTAGGCTTTAGTGGGACAACGGATTTGATTGATTTTAGGTCCTTCTTAATGTCATTGACGTTATAGGAACGAACCACCTTAGACGTACTAGGTGTGCTATTGACAAAAACAGGTTTTTGTGCATAGCTGGTGACAATAAAAAGCATATTCACTAGGAATGCGCCTAAAAGGGATAAAGGTCTCATAGTGTAAGTTGGATGTGTGTTCAATGTGATAAGGGGGAGTTATTTCGGGGGCGTGGTTTTAATTGTTGGGTTTATGAAATAACTTTGAAGGGCAAAGATATAAGCTTAAAACCAAAAGAACCATATATTCCTGTTTAAATGTACCGTTAATGTGACAGAGCAGACCACTGAAATAGGGTGTGCTCAAGCTCCTTTAGCGAAAGGAGTTGCAAAGATATTGGTTTTTTTTCTAAATTGTTGTGTATTGGAAACGAAATAGAAGGGTTGCCGCTTAAGTTGGCTAATACTGTGAAAATATCAGATAGGTATTCTTCCACAGGACTTGAATTTGTGCCAAGTTTACGGGGGAAGTTAGCCGTAACAGGAAGCAAAATAAAATCATTTTCCGCAAGGATATCCAATATTTTGTCCTGAATAATGCGCCGACTTTTTTGAGCTTGCGCAAAATATGCATCATAATATCCCGCACTGAGCACATAAGTGCCTAATAAAATTCGTCGTTTTACTTCTAGTCCAAAGCCTTCAGAGCGTGTTTTTTGGTAGGTTTCTTCTAAGTTTTGGGTGTTTTTAGCTCGGCGACCATACCTAATCCCATCATATCTCGAAAGATTTGTCGATGCTTCTGCCGTCGTTAGTATATAATAGGTAGGAATGAGATAGTCCAGATACTCAAAAGAAACGGCGGTCACTTCATGACCTTTTGCCGCAAGGTCATCCAAATACAATGAATAGGCGGCTTTAATCTCCGGATGCAAGCCTTCTTTGTCCAAAATCTCCTTAAAATAGGCGATTTTCCATTTTTTGCGCTTAGTTTTTGCCAGATAATTAGGCGGAGCAGAAGCAATACATGTCGCATCATATTGATCTTTGCCAGCGATGATTTGCATCAAAATAGCAATATCTTCGGCACAATGCGCAATGATACCCAATTGGTCAAAAGAAGAACCATAAGCCACTAAGCCATGTCGCGAGACTCGCCCATAGCTAGGTTTGAAGCCATATAGTCCACAAAAAGCAGCGGGCTGGCGGACGGAGCCACCTGTATCCGTCCCTAATGCGAGTAGGCAAGTTCCTGTTTGCACAGAAACAGCCGCACCACCCGAAGAGCCGCCAGGTATGAGACTTTCGTCAAATCCGTTTTTGACCGGCCCATAAAAGGAGTTTTCGTTAGAAGAGCCCATCCCAAATTCATCGCAATTGGTGCGTCCGATGATGATGGCATCTTCATCAAGTAGGCGTTGTATGGCCGTTGCCGAAAAAAGCGCTTTATATCCGCTTAATATCTTAGACCCAGCAGAAAGGGCGTGACCTTTATAGCTGATGTTGTCCTTGATGGAGACCACTACGCCAAATAAACGCCCTAGCTTCTGGTTTTGGGCAAGTTTTTGGTCAATAATTTTGGCTTGCGCAAAGGCTTCTTCGGAAAAGACTTCGATGTAGGCGTTTAGATGTTTGGTTTTGTCGATTTGTTGGAGATAATTGTTGACCAAATGAGTGCATGATACATCTTTTTGTCTCAAAGCACTTTGGACAGCAGCAATATTTTTGTAAAAAATGGGGTGTTGGTTGGTGCTCAAATGATTTTTTTTTGGAAGTAAAAGTATCATTTTTTTGATTAATGTGTCCTTTTTTAGGGATTTTTAGCCAAATACAGGATAAATCTTTGTTAATGGACAAATAAATCAGTAAAAAAGAAACATTAGGGCTAATATAAGGTTAGCTTTGCAGTAAGTCGGATAAGATTTTTTGATGGCTTACCTTTTTTTTTATTTTTAAACTGTTTTTTATGAACATTTTTGTTGCAAGGCTTAGCTTTGACACACGTGAGTCCACTTTACAAAGCGCATTCGAAGAATTCGGTGCGGTTGATTCTGTAAAAATTATTATGGACAAATTTACTCAGAAATCTAAAGGTTTTGGCTTCGTTGAGATGCCAAACGATGACGAAGCACGCAATGCTATCGACGCTTTAGATGATACTGACTTGGACGGTAGAACTATCGTTGTAAAAGAATCTGAACCGAGAGAAAGAAACGATCGTCGTGGAGGCGGCGGTGGTAACTTCAATAGAAGATACTAAGATTTTAATCTTTTTAAGATGGAGCCATCGCACTTGTGCGATGGCTTTTTTTTTGCCCAACACTACGCTGACGTAAAAATTTATTCTGTAGGCTTATTCCAACAATAATTTTGACTCGTTAATTTAAACAAAGATTTCTGACTGGTTTCAATTGCAATGGTTCGGTCATTATTTTGGCAAAAAAGTAGCAAAAAGCCCTATAAACACTGGCTTTTTTTTATTTAATGCAAGTTAATGTTTTT
>CAMZKG010000090.1 GCA_947311105.1 uncultured Saprospiraceae bacterium | reverse complement strand
GGTAGGAGTTGGTGATTTTTGTCACGATTGGCGAAATGTGTTAGAATATTTGTTCAATTGTGGAAGCGTGCAATTGTTCAGTTCAATGGTTCGGTCATTATTTTGGCAAAAAAGAAGCAATTAACCCCATAAACACGGGCTTTTTTCTATTTTATACAAGTAATGTTTTTGGCGAAGTTGTGTGAAATAGAAGATAATGCCTGAATCGAAGTTTGAAAAGAATAGATATGCGATGGACCTAAAACCCCGTAGGGCTCGTAGGGGTTTTCCTGCTTAGCACAAAAAATTTATTTTTGCTTGTCTTTTTTAGCGAGACCCCACCAAAGTGTCCCTTTCTGTAACGGGTGTAACGGTATAGAAAGGTCAGCAAAAAGAAATTTTAATTGGTCATTATGGGAAGCCCTGTACCTTTTGCCCTTGCCCCTGTTCCTTTCATGTGGCGATACTCGCTTCGCTTGTCTCTACATCTTGCAAATTAATTTGCAAGTCCACTCGTTCAACATGCCCGACTTACAGCCATGAGTAAATGTATCGAAGTCAACCTGTTTTAGCACCGTAAAGCATTACGCTGAAATTTAAGGTAGTTATTAACAATTATTTTTATCATATATGTAATAAACAGGTTAATAGGTGGTTGTGTGGTTTTTGTCTTGTTGAAAACTTTGTGGAAATTGTGTGCAAAGATTGAGTGATTAAATGATAGTTTTTTGTTATATCTTTGCTGCGGGAGAACAGTAGTGATTTTTAGTGGTATTTTGCAGAAGAGTAGAAAGTGTGTGTAGTCAGCTTTCCATTTTTTTCTTCCTGAATAAATATGTGTCAATTTTGACGTATATTCTTCTGTATAGCTAAAAGTTACTGCAACTATCAATTCATACTTGTATTGATCTGTTTGGGACGCTTTAGCGAATAGGATACAATTATCAGTGAAACTAAGTAAGAGATTACTACCATGATAATCAATCATTCCGCTCAAATGAATTAGTACCGACGAAGTCGGTTCGGACCGCAAATCCAGCTAATTATTCGAGAAAAGCGTTCAATTTGTTCCTTAAGGTTTTGGCGATTGTTTTGGGACAAATCAAAAACAGATACTCTATAGGGTCTCGGGGTTTTAACTCCGAGACTTTTTTTGTACGTAGGTAGACTAGAAAAGTTGTATCTTCGTTCTTTTTTTTGTAACTATTTAGGTGACGGTCTATTTTTGTCCTAAAATGTCCTTTTTGTGCCTGAAAATAGGCAGCTAAACAGTTATTTTTTTTCATTGAAATTATTCAGCTGATGAAGGTGTTATTACCGATTTTTACCGTAGGTCTTTTTTTGAGTTTCTTTTTTACGAATTGCTCGAAAGAGACATTTGAAACGGGGGCTGTTACGCTTAATTTTTCGCAAGATACGCTGCGGTTTGATACTGTTTTTACGCAAGTAGGCTCAGCGACCAGATCCTTTAAAATCTTTAATCCATTAGATAAGTCAGTGAGAATAAGTAAGTTGTATATGGAGCTTGGTGTGGATTCTAAGTTTAATATCAATGTGGACGGTATTCCTGGTGGCGTAGTGACGGATGTGGAAATAGGGCCGAAAGATAGCATTTATGTTTTTGCGGAAGTGACAGTAGATCCTGACCAGCCCTTGTCTGTTAGCCCTTTTGTTTTGGATGAAAATCTAGTTATTGAGACGAATGGTGGTCGCCAAACGGTGGTGCTTGAAGCTTGGGGGCAAAATGCTAATTATATTCCTTCGAATAACAATGCAGGTGGTGTCGCTCTGCTTTCCTGCGATTTTGGGACGGAGACTTGGGATGATTCCAAGCCTTATGTGATTTATGGGGTTTTGGTGATTCAAGATTGTACTTTGAAATTGCCGCCAGGTGCTCGATTATATGTGCATGGGGGAGTCGCGTTGAGTCCTGATACGGTGGTTTATAGTGATGGAATTATATATGTAGGGGCGAATGGGGGCTTATTGTTGGAAGGTACGGATGGAGATCCTGTGATTATTCAAGGTGATCGTTTGGAAGAAGAATTTGTAGATGTGCCTGGTCAGTGGGCGGGGATACGCTATGCGACGGGTAGCCTTACGGCAAAAATTGAACACGCAAAAATATTGAATTCAATAGTAGGGATTCGGGCGGATTCGGCAGTGGATTTGACGCTTAATAAGGTAGAGATTAGAAACTCTGCAAGTTCTGGTTTGGTAGGCGTTACCGCAAAAATAAAGGCAACTAATTGTTTGTTTGCGGATAATGGGGGCTACGGGATGCAGTTTGAGCTTGGGGGGAATTATGACATAAACTACTGTACGGTAGCGAATTATGGTAATGAAAAGTCTGCATTGCGGTTGGCTAATTTACTATGTTTGAATCAAGATTGTTCGGAGTATTATGATGGGGATATGTATGCTAGATTTAATAATTGTATTTTGTTTGGCTCTCAGAAAGATGAGATTGAGTTGTTTGATGGGGAGACCGCAGGGTTTGATTATGAGATAAGGAATTCTATCGTTAGAGTAAAGGATTTGACGAAGGCGAATGCTTATCCTGATTTTTTCGATCATTGTAATCCATGTATTAATGGTGTTGGAGATGATAAATTATTTGTGGATGTGGATGAGCAAAATTATCAGTTGGATACCTTGTCTATAGCGGAGCAAAAAGCAGTTCCTATTTCTGGAGTAGCAGATGATTTGATTGGGGTGATGCGGGATGTTAATTTGCCTGATGTTGGGTGTTATGAGTATTAGTGGTGGCTTTTCGCTTTTGGGATTGTGGTAGGGAGACGAACGGTGGTTCGTCTGAGCTTTTTTCGCTTTTGGGATTGTGGTGGGGAGACGAACGGTGGTTCGTCTGAGCTTTTTTCGCTTTTGGTATTGTGGCAGGGGAGACGAACGGCCGTTCGTCTGTACATATTTCGCTTTTGGGATTGTGAATTGGAGCGAACGGTGGTCGTCTGTGCATCATTTTAAAGAAAAAAATGAAAAAGTTTAAGAAGCGGTATATTCCATTGGTTTTGTTGGTTTTGATTATTGGCTGTAATGCAGCTGGATGGGGTGATATGGATACTTCCCCAAAGAAACTTGTTGATGAATTTAAGGAGGCGGGTATTGACAATTATAGTACTGGATTTGTGGAGCAAGCTGGAGTGAAAATATTTTTTGCGAAAGCGACCAATGTAGAGTTGGTTGATACTGCTCCTGTCTTTATCTTTGCTCATGGTACACCAGGGGCTTTGTCTAATTCTATGGTGTATCTGAAGGATTCGATTTTGCTGAATAGTGGGACGGTGGTCGCTTATGATAGGCCTGGTTTTGGCTTGTCTAGCCGCGGAGATAAGATGTTGAATTTGGATGCGCAAGTTGCTGGTTTAGAGATGCTTATGGGGGAGTTTGATGGTAGAAAAATCTATTTAATTGGACATTCTTATGGTGCGCCAGTGATTTTGCAAGCAGCGATGGATTTTCCGGAGAAAGTAGCTGGCTTGGTTTGGTTAGGAGGTATTGTAAAAAGGGCTTGGAAGGCAGATGCATGGTGGCGGAAACCGATGAATTATCCGCCCATAAAATGGTTGGTGCCTTCGTCAATGGTGGTGAGTAATAAAGAAATCATCAATCTTGAAGCGGATCTTGAAAAAATAAAAAACCGATGGGGCGAAGTAACTTGTCCTGTGGTGATGATTCAAGGTCGCAATGATTGGTTGGCGGAAGCATCTAATACCGAGTATGCGGATTCTATGTTGGTGAAATCAAAGGACAAAAAGGTGATGATGGTAGAAGATAAGAGTCACTTTTTTTATTTTTCGGAGCCGCATTATGTGGTGGATGCGCTAGTTGGTCTTCTTGCTTTGGATGAGTAGAAAGTTGAGCGCTAAATGATGGCACAAATTGGGCAAGTATCCTTGTCGTGCCCCCGAGCAGGACAGTATTCTCTGCCGAAATAAATAATTTGAAGGTGTAGTTTGTTCCAATTTTCTTCTGGAAAAAGCCTTTTTAAATCTTTCTCTGTTTGGACGACGTTTTTGCCAGAAGTGAGCTTCCATCTGGTGGCTAATCGGTGAATATGGGTGTCCACAGGAAATGCTGGGACCCCAAAAGCTTGGGACATGACGACGCTAGCGGTCTTGTGCCCGACCCCTGGGAGTGATTCCAAATCTTTAAAATTATCGGGTACTTGACTGTTGAATTTGTTGACGAGTATTTGCGAAAGCTTGAGAATGGCTTTGGACTTATTGCGATAAAGCCCGCAGGTTTTGATGAGTGTCTCAATTTCTTCTAAGGGTACTTGCGCCATTTTTTGGGGTGTGTCAGCTCGGTCAAAAAGAGCAGGCGTGATGATGTTGACTCTTTTGTCCGTACACTGTGCGGAGAGCAAAACGGCAATCAAAAGCGTATAGGCATCATGGTGGTCCAAGGGAATCGGCACCGTAGGGTAGATTTCATCCAACTTGTCGTGGATAAATTTTATTCTTTCACTTTTTTTCATATTGAATAGGTAAACAATAAAACAACTTAACAGTTGAGTGGTTGTTAAAACATAATTGAAAAAAAAACTATGTAGTCATTTGCAAGGGATAACATTAACAAAAAAATAAAATCGACACGAAATGGATTATCTAAAAATAGCCAACGACATTATAGCTGATTATGGGCCTAAAGTGATAGGCGCCATACTGACCTTGATTATTGGGTTTTGGGTGATTGGGCGCATCGTGAATATGGTTGAAAAGCTCATGGACAAGCGAGATGTAGAAGCATCACTCAAGCCATTTTTTAAGTCGTTGTTGAGCATTGCGTTAAAGGTGATGTTATTGTTGTCTGTGGCGGGTATGTTTGGTATTCAGACGACATCATTTATTGCGATTTTTAGTGCGATGGCTTTTGCTATTGGGATGGCGCTTCAAGGTAATTTAGGGCACTTCGCAAGCGGGGTGATGTTGTTATTGTTTAAGCCATTTAAAGTCGGAGACTTGGTGGATGTGCAGGGTAATGTGGGCGTTGTGGAAGCGATTACCTTGTTTAATACAACGCTTTTGACCCCAGAGAATAAGAAAATATTTTTACCCAATGGATTTATTACGGGTGGACCTGTCACTAATATTTCTGGACAAGGAGAGATTTCTGTATTTTTGACTTTTGGTATTGGATATGATGATGATATAGACAAGGCACGGGCTATCATACAACAAGTGGTGAGCCATTGTCCGCATGTCCTTTCGGAAAAAGAAACGGGTATTTTTGTCTCTGAATTAGCGGATTCTAGTGTGAATTTTGCCGTAAGGCCGTGGTGCAAAAGTGAGCATTATTGGGATGTGTATTTTTGTATGCATGAGCAGATTAAAAAAGAATTTGATAAAGCAGGAATTGGTATTCCTTATCCACAGATGGATGTACATTTGAGCAAGTAGAATTATGAAGTTAACAACGATACACGCAGGATATTTTCGATTAGATGGTGGTGCCATGTTTGGTGTCGTCCCAAAGAGAATGTGGCAAAAAGTCAATCCTGCCGATGAAGAGAATCTCTGTCCTTGGTCGATGCGCTGTTTGTTGGTGGAAACTGGCGACCGAAAAATTCTGATTGATACGGGCATGGGGGATAAGCAAGGCGCTAAATTTCGCGATCATTTTCGACCTTTTGGGGATGAGACATTGAAGTCGTCTTTGGCGAAAGCAGGACTTACGACGGGAGATATTACAGATGTTTTGTTGACGCACTTGCATTTTGACCATGTTGGTGGTGCATTGGAATATAATCAAGCTGGCGAGATAGTACCTACTTTTGAAAATGCAACTTATTGGTCAAATGAAGTCCATTATAATTGGGCGCTCCACCCAAATCCACGAGAAAAAGCATCGTTTTTGAAGGAGAATATTGTCCCGTTGATGGAGGCAGGAGTGTTGCAATTTATTGATATAGAGCAAGATGCGGAGTGGATACCTGGTATTAAGATTCGATTGCTTTATGGGCATACGGAGGCGATGATGATGCCGATTATTGATACAGGGGAGCGGACGGTGGTTTATTGTTGTGATTTGATGCCGGCTAGTTATCATGTACCGATGCCTTGGATTATCTCTTATGATATTCGCCCGATGAAGACTTTGGAAGAAAAAACAAAATTATTGAACGAAGCGCTAGAGAATGGATATTATTTGTATTTTGAGCATGACCCAGAGACCGAGATGGTCTGCTTGCGCAAAAATGAAAAGGGTCGGATTGTGGTGGATAAACGGTGCGTGGGCGCATAGGTAAAAGAATAAGCTATTTTAGGTCTGCCTAGAAAAGTGATGTTAGATAAATAGTAGCTGATGAAAAACAGATACTATTTTTACTTTTGGAGTAAACAAGTTTTTAAACAATACAAATCATCGAACTATGATTATTTATGGTACAAGAGCGACGGGGATTGGCTCTTTTCAAATTTCAGGAACAAAATGTGCCCACTGTGGTGAGACGTCTCCCCAAGATGTGCATGTTTTTGGGCGATACGCTCATGTGTTTTGGATTCCGTTATTTCCAGCAGGGAAAGTGGCCGTAGCAGAATGTACGCACTGCAAAAGAACGATAAAAAAGAAGGAGTTCTCGAGTCAGCTCAAAGAGCAATACAATCGAGTGGCAAGTAATTATGTCAAGCGTCCAATTTGGCACTGGTTAGGTGCCGCATTGATTGGTCTTTTTGTTGCATTTACTACGTGGGCAACAGCCACCCATGTACCTGATTATAGAGAAGAGTCTTTTAATGCTGATTTGGCCGCTGTGACTTCTAATCCTTCTGAGGACGCTGACTCTACATCTTTTTTGTTAAAAACCTTTTTTGATGAAAATCTTACGGCAGATATGAAGCCAGAGACTTTTGAGTATTTTACGAAAGTAAAAGGGGATAAAATGTTGGTTCTTGCCAAGGTGCCTACTTTGAAAAGTCTAAAAAAGAGTGAGCGCCCAAAAGTCGCTGATATGATTAGGCAGTTAATCGAGCTGAGTCCAGATTTGGCAGGTAAGAAGTTGTATCTTGGGATTTATGGTAAATACAATATGATGGTTGTGGAAACCCCAACGGGTAAGCATAACTCTAGATTCGCTTCGTCTATGCCGTTGTATGAATTTTATGGAGCTGCTGAAAAGGAATAGTGCTTAAGCTTGAGTACTATTATTTATTGGCGTTTTTTAGGAGTAAAGCGATAGCATTTTCGAGCACATCAAAATCCTGATAGCTTACTTGTTTGGGGAGAGTGTAAGTTTCCCTTGAAAGATATTTTTTGGTTGGGGTATGGATCTTGGCAACAAGCAGATTCCCTTTCGGGAAAATAGTAAAATCATTGGTTTCTATTTTTCCTTTGGTGAAATGACCTTTTTTGAAATATAGCCTGCCAATCGACTTGCTCTTCTCAAAAAGCTCAATACTGCCCTTAGTGTGTTTTTTGTTTTTGAAATAAAATCTTGCGATTTCACTGTAGAGATTCTTATTAGTGTTTTGATATAGATAGCGAACAGAGAATCCATGTGGTAGATAGACGATAGAGAATTGTTGATAATAATAATCATATCGAGATGATACCTTTACACCATTCAGATATTTGTGAGAAAAATAATAATTTGGTTTCTTTTTGTGAGCTTCATTTTTTATTCCGTTAATAGGTTTTCCATTTTTAAAATAGAGCGTGTCAATGGACTCACTGGTTTCTGAGATTTCTATTCCATTTTTTAGCCCATCTTGATACGTCGAGATTGTTTTGAATTTTGGGTTTGTGATAAAAGTTCCAGAGTAGGGTTGGTTGTTTTTGTAGATTCCTTGTGCCTTTTCTATGCCTTTCGGCAAAAACTCTGGAGCAATAAGTAAGTACTCCCCTTCCTTTTTGTTGTTTTTAAAATGAGTAAATCCTAACTCTTTTATTTCTGTCCATATCGCACTTAGCGTCTCCTTACCATTTTTTTGTCCATTTTTGTACGGGGTGAAATATTGATATTCATGTTCGGTCGGTGTGGTAAAAACCCCATTGTAAGGTTGCCCATTTTTAAATGTTCCTTCACTGAATATGGTGTCTGATATGGCATAACTCGTTTGTTCCCAAGTCTTTATGCCCTTGTTGTATTCTGTTGAAATTAGTAATAGTCCATCAAGGTGGGACTTGTGAGGCCCATGCTTTTTGCCTTGTATGTAGGACTCCGCAATGTCAAATTCAGGGTCGTAGAAGTCTCCATTAAACGGCTTTCCGTTTTGGTAGGAGCCATTAATGGTTCTACCATCTTTCAAAACCCAAGATGTATGACCATCTAGGACGCCGTTATTATAATTTTCGGTAATGGTGTCATCGGAGCGATAAAGAATCCTTTGGCCATTTCTTTTGCCATTCTTAAAATGTGTGATCGCATAGTCGCCCCAACTATCGGTAATCGCAGTCCCTTCAAAGGGAGAGCCTTCTTTATATTCGCAAGTGAATAGTTTGTTGTCTGACGGGGAGAAAAAAGTAATTAAGCCATCTTTTAGTCCATTTTTTAGTGTTCCAGAAACAATGACTATGCTATCTTGATAGTACTCAAAGGGGCCATTTTTTTTTTCATCTGAATAGGTGATTTTGGCGCTTTTGGTTTTGTCGATTCCATGGTCTTTTCGGTCGTCTTTATAGAAAAGGGTGTAGGCTTTAGTATTTTCAAAAACGGTGACTTTTGATATTTGCTTTTTTGAGTTGTAGAATGTAGATTTTTTTAAAGATAATTGGCCATTGTTTTTGGTGTAGTCATTTTTTTGAATAAGTGCGCCATTCTTAAACAAGGATTCTTCATCGTACTCGAAGAATCTACCATCAAAAGCGGAGCCATTCTTGTATATGCAGTCCACCATTTTGCCTGTAAGTGGGTTTCTAGTTTTATCAAAAATGACCAGTCCATTATGATACGTTTTTTCCGAAAGGAGTACCCGTTGGTCATCAAAAAGCTTTTCGACGCCTTCCTTTTTGCCTGCTTTGAAATGCGAAAATAGCGTTGTGTTTATAGCGTATCGGATGTCTAGTCCTTCCCATATTTCATTTTCCTTATAGACTCCGGTGCCTAGTTTTTTTCCAGTTTTGTCAAACCATTCTATTTCGTAAATATCTTTTTTATAGGTTTTTCTTGATTTGATTTTTTCCTTGTTTGGGGTAAAATAGGTGGTTCTTTGGGTGCGTTTGCCAGCTTTATAAATGTCTGTGGCGATAGCGCCTTCATCTGTACCTTCCCATATATTATTATTCTTGTATCGTAATGTGGCTTTTATTTTCCAATTTTTATCATATTGAATGGTCTTGATAATGTTTCCTTGTTGGACAAGTGTATAGGTGTGATAGTCAATAAACTCACCATCAAAATGCTGGTTGTTTTTATTAATTCCTTTTGTCCATATTCGTCCATCGGGGTGGTAGGTAATCTGTTCTCCATTGGCTTGTTGATTTTGATAGTGCTGAGTGGTTTTTACCGAAAGGTCTGTATAATCGGCACGGTAAAATTTTATTTTGATGCCAGAGTCAATGCGCATTCCTGATTCTTCTAAATATTTTAATCGACCCAATTCTTGACCTTTTTTGTCATAATAAATATCTTCTTTGATTCTAAAATTATCTGAAAAATAAAATTGCTCATGAGATATTTGATGGCTATTGTCATAAAAATCCAATCTTGATATTAGGTGGCCATTTTTTACTTTCGTAAAACGCAATGCATAGGTGTGATTACGAACGATGCCGTTGAATGCACTTCCGTATTTGTATTCCCCTTTAGCTAATAGCTCCCCATTTTTTAAGTACCAAGCAGTTGGTCCAAATTTTTTTAGGGTCTCTGGGTGGTAGGTGGTAAAATGCTCTAGTTGTCCATTGGGATAGTACCAATTTACCCGTCCTACGTAGTTGTCATCATACTTTAAAGTAGTGACGTAGCCATCAGACTGACGAGTACCATCTATATAAAAATCTTGGATGTGAATGAGTGTGTCAGGTGGAGTCGGGGGCGTGGTTTGGCGATAATAAAGCGCCTGTTCTTTGGATGTCTCTTCCCATTCTTGATTATAGTAAGTGATGGATTGGGCTTGCGCCAAAAAAGCAAATCCAAAGGTTATTATGACAGCCTGTAAGTATTTGATAGCGTGTAGTTTAGGTTTTTTAAAACGTTGACAAAGTTAAAGGTACAAAATTTTTATTCTATTTCTTTGATTAATTGGTAAGCGTTGGTGAATAGTTTAGAAGTGCAGATGTTAAGTAATTTAAGTTTTGGCACTTAAGCTTAACGGTGTTGGGATAGATTGGCTTTCTGCATGCCTAGTTTTCGGGGTGCGGGTAAAAGATAAAGGGCGCCCACAAGGGGCGCCGCTACGTGGGTTATTCGATTTTTACCATTCTAAACATCATGGCTTCTTGTTTGTCCGTAATGAATTTTACAAAGTAAAGGCCACTTGGTAGGTTGCTGACATCTATTTCATTTTTTGTAAGGGTTTCTGATTGTAATGTTTGTCCCAAATTATTTAAGATTTCCACATTATTAATATTAATGTTTGGGGAAATCTCAAAATGCAAAATGGATTGTACTGGGTTGGGGAATATTTTTACCTTGTCTTTTAAGCTAACTTCCTGATTGTCAACTATATCTGCGATGATTAATTGAATACAAGCGATGTTATTATCCTCATTGCCCTCGTTAACGACATTGGTGGCGTCTGCTACCGCCAAAATGTAATATTTACCAAGATTGATGTTGCTGGGGATGATTAAATCGTGGCTTTCTTCATCGGACGGGTCGTTGGCGTTAATGGTTGAGTATTCTTGGTTGCTGAGCAATATATCAGAGCTGTTTAGCTTGCAATTTGTCGAAAGATAGAAGTATAGATGGACATCAGGGACATTGATAGAGTTGCCCGTGTAATTTTGAATTGCTTCGATGGTGACGGTGTCGCCAGGTTTTGCAGCGTTGGTTGATGCGTTAACATCTGTCAAGAAAATATCTTCTGGGGTGCTTGACGTAATCGTCATTTGGGCGCAAGCCGTATTGTTGTTTTCATTGTTTTCAGTAATGACATTGGTGGCATCTGCAACAAACAAAATATAGTACGTGCCTGCACTAGTGCTCATCGGAATTGTCAAAGTTTGATTTTCTACTTCGGAAGTATTTGTTGTGTTTAAGGTAGAAAAATCTTGGTCATTGAGTAGGATGTCGTTATTGTCTAACAGGCAATCTGTCGATAAATACGTGTGTAGATAGACGTCAGGCAAGGATGCCATATTGCCGGTATAATTTTGGGTGATTTCTACCATTACGTTGTCTCCAGGATTGACTGTAGAAGCTGATGTAATGGTTGGGGCGGTTAGGCTAATGTCTTCTCCGCTGCCATCAATAATCGTAATTTGGGCGCAAGCCGTATTATTATTTTCATCATTTTCCGAAATAACATCGGTGGCATCACCAACCATCAAGATGTAGTAAATACCTGGGTTTGTTCCAGTAGGGATGGTTAGGATTTGGTTTTCTTCATCGGAAAGGTCGTTGGTATTGATGGTCGAAAAATCTTGATCAAACAGCAAAATGTCTGCTCCATCCAAGGTGCAATCGGTTGATAAATAGTAACTTAGATAGACATCTGGCACATTGCTCGCATTGCCACTATAATTCTGATTAACTTCTGCGGTGATATTTTGACCTGCCATTAATGTAGTAGGTGTCACCTGCGCATTAGTCAAAAAGATATCTTCTGAAGCCGCTCCTGTATGGGTCACACAAATTTCAAAATCTCCATTAGAAGGAGGTTGGCTGCCATAGTCATAAACACGAACCCAATAAGTTTGTCCAACCGTTAAGTTGGTTACAGTGAGTATTTCTGGTTGTCCAAATCCACCACCATTATCGGAGCATCCGATTTCGGTCATATTATTGCAGTCTGAACCTTGGTAAAGAGCTACGACGGCATCAAGATTGTCCACAGGATTTACGGTGATGATTTGGTCAGGATTAACAGCTACAAACTGATAAAAAACATCTTGCAAGTGCGCATTGCCTTGATAAAAGTCGCAAGATGCTTGCGGCCAATTGCTATTGGTTGCGTCATTGACGGTACCCGAAATAGGCATGCAAGAAGTGTTGCTTGTTAGAAGTATAGGGTTGCTGCACTCATCATTGGCTAAAGATCCGTTGCCGATTAGTTCGTTAAAATCATCAATGGAGCCATTAAATACGTTTAAGTCCACATTGCCGCTGATGCCTGATACGCTACCAACCCAAGAATATTGCTTAAACATCCAGTCATTCCAGTTGCCTAAGCTAGTTGGTGGGTCGGATGGGCTTGTGTTGGGTTTGGCAAGCCATAGTCCATAAGTATTTAGGGAAGAATTAACGTAGCCTGCATAGTAGGTGCTGGTATAAACGATAGGGGTAACACCTGTTAGGTTTTGGACGGTAGTCAAAAACTCTTGAATCCAAGCGGTGAGTTCACTACTTGTCATGATGTCAGAAAGTTTGACTGTCATACCATTGCGGTTGATGTCTTCAAAGTCTAAGACTGGCGGTAGAAATCCAGTGCCCATATAATTGCCCGCGACATTGACAAAATTGGTGGCATCTTGGGTGCCCGTATTATTATCAGGTCGAGCAAAATGATAAACCCCCATCACCACGCCTGCACTATTTCCGTTGGCTGCATTGGTTGCAAATTTTGGGTCTGTGTAGGTTTGCCCTTCAGTAGCTTTGACATAGGCAAAAACTTTTCCATCATTGGCTACCTGTTGCCAATCGATGGTGCCTTGCCATTTGGAAACGTCTATACCTAGAATGGTTTGGGCCGTTGTTTTGCTGATAATTAAAAAAGCTAAACTAACGATTAGTAGGTGTTTGATTTTCATAGTTGGTGGGGTTTAGAATTCAATCTTAGAAATGAAGTCATTAAAAGTATTTTCTGCGGCTTGGTTATTGGCATTAAGCACAAAGTCAATCTCTCCTTTTGGGGTTAATAAGCTGACGGTGATTCTTTTGGTTGGATTTTTTAGTTGATGTCCTTTTCCATCTGTTTTTAATAGTTCGGTAGTTTGGATGGCTTCTTTGTTATTAATAATAATTCGCTTCATATTTTTGCCCATTTTCTTTAATTTGTAGGCATATATACTTTTTCCTTTTTCGCCAGGATGGAAAGTCATATCGATGGTTGATTGGTCCTTACTGTCTTGATAGCTTGTTTGGATGGATATGGTTTTTCCTTTAAGGTCAGTTGCTTTAAATTCTTCTGTGGTGGTTTTCCAGCTGGATGGAAGAGTGTATTTTATTCCGTGTTTGGATGTTGCAGCTTGCTTGTTGTTGGATTCCTGATGTGTGGGATGTTGAGACGAACGGCCGTTCGTCTGGTTGGCAGTTGGGTCGCTGGTCTCTGGTCTCTGGTTACTGGTCTCTGGGTGTGTGGAATGTTGAGACGAACGGTCGTTCGTCTGTTTTGCAGTTGGGTTACTAGATTCAGTATTCTGGTTGTTGCTGGTTGGAGCGCAACTAGTCCAAAGGAAAAAAGAGAGAATTATAAAGAGTGATTTTGTTTTCATGGTTTAGTTTTTAATTATTCTGAAAATATCCAAAGTTTCTTTTCCAATGACTTTAATAAAGAACATACCTTTCGGGAAATTAGTAATATTAATGGCTGTATCTTCTTGAAAATCAGCTTGTTGTACTATTTTTCCGGAAGGATAAATAATTTGGTAGTGAAGATTTGGATGGTAAGGTGATGTGTATCTTAGCTGGATATTGTTTTGCGCAAGCGTCGGTGAAATCGTTATTAGCCCACTATTTTTGATTGGTGAGAAAATAGATACTGGATGCAATAAACTATCCACAAAAATTCGGATGTCAGGCAGCTGAATGTAAAGGGAGTCTCCGGGGCAAGCCGTGCCTGATCCACTATCTCGATGTCCCGCAATGGTTTTAAGATGGAGTCCAGATGATGCGTGATATTTAGTGGCTAAGGGATTGATGTTTTCTTTTTCCGACTTCCAGCAAAGGAGGCGTTCGAGTGTTTCGATGGCGGCGGGTGATGGTGATATTTTGGGGTTGGCATCATGAAAATTACCTAAAACGCATACCCCTAACGTGCCTGTATTGTGCCCCGAAAAATGCGCCCCACGCACATTGTCTGGTCGGCCTTCATAGAGTACACCATTCGGGTCAATAAGCCAGTTGTAACCGATGTCATTCCATCCATGAGTGTCCACGTGATAGTGCCAAATGGATCGTACTACTGCTGCCCAATCTGCACTAACATTTTCGCCAGCGGAATGGTGTACAATAAGGTGGGTGACGGTGGTGTAGGCAGGATTGCTTCCATAGGGACATTCTCCAAGGCTGCACCAATCCCCACGATATTGAACGCTAGGTATTGGGCATACAGAACGAGTATTAACGGATGGTGTCGTGGTAGTAATTTTTTGACTTTTTCCAGGTGCCGAAAAAACGACTTGAATAAAATCAAATTCAATAGATTTGTTGGCTTTGGGATAGATGGCTAGTTGAAAATATTTATTAGTCGCTTGCGCAAAAATGAGTTGTCCTGTAAAATTGCTCTGCCGACTTTCATCTGGAATGTGCATGTCTTCATAAATGGGAATCCAGTTCGCCCAGTTGAGTCCATCTTTCGAAAAACGAATGGCAAATTGCTCAAGTAATTGTTCATCGGAAGGGCCATCGTATTGTAGGGCTGCGGTGATGAACGGCTCTGGATTTTGTAGGGGGATGGCTAATTTTTGCGAAAGCAGTGGGTGGGTAGAAGGCGATAAAACTATTCGACTAGTTTTTTTAACGACTTGTGGATTTTGCTGAAAATCAGTGGAGAAGTCTATTTTGGTGATGGCATCCGTAAAGTAGGGCGCTTGCGCAAAAAGTCCAAAAGAGTAAAAAAGAGCACAAAAGAATAGAAAAGTAGCTTTCATTTGATGGTTTTTTGGTCGGTTTGCAATACCTACGTCAAATATACGGGGATTTTATGATATTAGGTAGGTTCGGGCTATTTTAGCATGCTATGAACAATTCCCGTTTTAAGCAGTTGAGAAACAAAAAAAAATACCATGAAGAATACCATTACCATCGAGATTGAATTGAATGACAACAAAATCCCAAAAGAGATTACTTGGATAGGTCAGGACGGAAAAGAGCAAGTCGCTAAAGGGATGCTTTTGAGTTTTTTGGATAGGACGACCAAGGATACGATGAAATTAGACCTTTGGACGGAAGATTTGCAGATTGGTGAGATGGATCAGCTGATGTACTATACGCTTCGCTCTTTGGCGGATACTTATATTAATGCAACGGGCAATAAAGACTTGGCGGAGCAAATGCAGCAATTTGCGCATCACTTTGGCTTGGCTACAGAGCTTTTTACTGAAAATTCTTAATCATTTATTTTGCGTAAGCTAAAAACTTTAGAACTCGAACGGCTGTCGCCAGATGAGTTTAAGACTGTACCGAAGGTGCCGATTGTTTTGATTTTGGACAATGTGCGTTCGGGGTTAAATGTGGGTTCTGCATTTCGGACGGCTGATGCTTTTGCGCTTCAGTCGATATTACTTTGTGGGATTACGGCAACTCCGCCGCATCGTGAAATTTTAAAAACGGCTATTGGGGCTTCTGCTACGGTATCGTGGACACATTTTGAGCAGGTGGGCGATGCTGTCGCGCAATGCAAGCGGGCAGGGATGTCCGTTTTTGCTATTGAACAGACGGATGCTAGTTTGCCCTTGGATGAGTTTGTCCTTCCGGAAAATAAAAAGGGGTATGCGCTTGTTTTTGGCAATGAAGTGAATGGAGTGTCTGATGAGATCCTTGCGGAAATGGATGGGGCTATTGAAATTCGGCAGTTTGGGACTAAGCATTCTTTGAATGTGTCGGTTAGCTTGGGAGTTTTGGTTTGGGAGTTTTGGCGGCAGTTGAATAATCAGTATTCAGTAAAGTAAGCCGTTTGGTTCGACATTCTGCGCTCTAGCGTCCAGTAAGCTGATTGCTAGATAGCCGAACGGTCGTTTGGCTCGGCATCCCACGCTCTAGCGTCCAGTAAGCTGATTGCTAGATACTCGAACGGTCGTTTGGCTCGGCATCCTGCGCTATCTCAACAAAATAACATCTCCTTTTAGCATTTTCTTTTCGTCGGCTTCACAATCTAATACGATCAAATAGACATACGCATCTGCGGGCAATTCCTTGCCTTTATATTTTCCGTCCCAGCCGCTGTTGCCTTTTCCTGAAAAGACCTTTTGACCCCATCGACTAAAAATTTCAATCTGAACATTAGAGAGATTGGGGCTAAGATTAGCTAGCCTGAAAAAATCATTGATACCGTCATTATTAGGTGTGAAAGCATTGGGGATTTCGATATCCAAATCACATAGGCTTTGGACACTAACTAAAATAGAATCTATTGATTGACAGCCATTTGCATCAATCGCCTGAACATAGTACCACGTTGTCTGACTAGGTGAGACGATAGGGTTTACGCATTCAATGCAGCTGATGGCTTCATCGGGAGACCATATCACAGTGGTGAAATTGCCCGTGACTTCTAGCTGAAGACTATCGCCAATTTTGATAAATCCTTCGTTAGGAGTAATGGAAATGGACGGGTTGGGAAGTACTAGCAGGTTTAGGCAATACATACTGTCGCATCCCGTGGAGCTAATGGTGTCGGTGCAGTAAACACCAGATTCGGTCAATTCTTGATTGCCAAGAAGGTAGCTACTACCAGCACAAATTTGTGCCGAGTCCATCACCATGATGCTGTCGAGAAGGCTTACAGTGATGCATTTTACTTCATAACATCCTGCGGCATGTTCTATCGTGTCACAATAAGTGCCCGCTGTATTCACGGTTTGTCCAAAAAGTACAATGCTTGACCCGTTACAAATATTCATTGCCGTATTGGTGACTAAAGTATCTTCAATGATGGTCACTTGGACACCGATAGTATCTGTACAGCCTTCTGTTGTTGTTCCTTTTACCGTAAGGTGAAGGCTCGAAGTGGGCGCAACTTGGACGATGGAGCAATCTGTATTTTGGCACATCCCTGGAAGGTTCGGTGTCCAAATGTAGGAGTCAGCACCTTGGACGATTATCGTGGCGGTGTCCCCTAGGCAGATGGCGGTGTCTTGACTAATAGTAAGCCCAACACCATCAAAAAAGTTGACCTGAACATCGTCAGAAGCGACACAGGTGCCATTGGAAACCGTCAACGTAAATGTGGTGTTTTCGTCAGTTAAGATATTTGGGTTGGAGATGTTTGGGTTGTCAAGTTTGGGGAAACCTGGCGTCCAGGTAATGTTCAATCCAGCGTCCACATTGGCAGCTAGTTGGGCAGTTTTGCCACGACAGATAGATACGTCATTACCCGCATCCGCAATGGGGTTAGATAAGACCATAACTGTCACAGAATCAATGTTTTGGCAACCTTTTTCGTTGGTGATAGTTACGGTATATAATCCCGTTGACATAGGGCTCACCATTTGGATTTGTTGGTTCGGGTCGGTGATGCCTTCGCCTTGCCATTGGTAAGTGCCCCCGTCAGAAGCGACCAAGGTGGCGATGTTTCCTTGGCAGACTTGCTCGTCAGCAGACCAAATGCGGGGCTTGGGGAGCACCGTCACCGTGTATTCGAAATTGACTAGACAATCGGCATTGTCCTTTAATAGTAGATGGTGGGTAATAGGATTAAAAGTCTCATTCACTTGCGTAAAACTGGTCTCTGAGCAAGTCAAACAGGCAATGGCATTATTGGTTTCCCATTGATAATTGTGTCCAGCGATGGCAGGTTGTCCAATGGTAATCATCTCACCAGAACAAACTGTATCTATTTGGGAGCTAGGGTATAATATAGGAGCTTGGATGTTTAGGGTGGTGGTGGCACAGACGCAATTTTCAGGTTCACCGATGACAATCATTAGTTTGCAGGCATCCGAAGGGGATATCGCTTGCGCAAAAATAGTCAAAACGATGGCATCCCCATTGTTCAAAAATTCATTAAAAGAAAAGGGCTGAATAAAAGAATCGCCCGTCGAAAGGCTGCCATCTCCATCATTGTCATAATATAATTTTGCGGTAATCGGTTGTTCGTTCAAGATGCCGACATTCTGAATGCCAATTTCTAAGTCCACCAACTGATTATTTTCGGCAACGGGATGAGCAATAAAAGAGTTAATTGTAAAAGTGGATTTTACGATGTTGACAGTGGTGGCTTGAGCTCCAGTCTGAATTTTAATATTACAATTTTGGTTGGAGCCTACACAAAGCACATTGGCTTGGGTGGTGGCATAAAAAGGGATGGCGACGGACTGGCATTCTTGCCCCAAAAATCCAATTATTTTGAAAGAAATATTTGCGGAAGCGACCCCTTGCGGTAAAATCCAGCTTAGTTCATTGCCAGAAATAGTCGGCTCGCAATTGGGGAAATTACCGGCACACGAACCAGGCACGTAGGAAGTGTTTAATGGTAGCTGTGCAAATAGCCCATCACCGCTTCCAGTGGTGTCAGAGAAGCTCAGGTTGACATTAATAGTTAGGCTGTCCGAGCAACCAGGCTGTCCGTTGGACCCGATGGTGAGTGCGGTGGAGTAAGGGGCGGAAACACTAGAGATATTTAGTGGTGCACCCAATTTGGCGATGTTGTTAGTTGGAAGGCTGCAAACCTTTTTGGCGGAAGCCGCATAAATAATAAAAGAACCCGAAATGAAGTCACAAGTAGTCAATGTTTTAAATCGGATAGTGGCAGAGTTGGCAGGGGCGGAGTTGACACCAGGGAGACCATGTTTTAGGGTGTCTAGGGCGTCGGTAATATTCCATTGAAAGAGTCCATTGCCCATGTCTATAGGATCCGTAGTCGGGCTAAAGTTACCACTCCCTGTAGGCCATTCGATTTCACTTGTACCTGTGTTGATGATCAATCCTGGGGGTAGCTGGGCGTTGAGCGTGACATCAAAAACAGCACCAAGACCAGCATCAAACACTTCGATGTAGGAGAAAGGCATGTCTTCGCATAGGTCGGCAGCTAAGGGCAGTGTGTCAGGAATTAAGTCAATGACTCCAGGTGGCGAAGTGACTTGGCAAGATTTCTCGAAAGAGACACAAGGTGTTTCGATTGGATCGGTATAAGGTGTACAGCTCCAGCCATAATTGAAAAGGACGCTCGCTGTTGAGCAGTCGTGATTGGTAGCGGTTAAAAGTAGCCGAATGGTGTCACATTGCTTCAAGGAATCAAGGGCGAAGATGCCATTTTGAATGGGTATTTCTAGTCCTGTAGATTGGTCAAATAAATGATAGTCATCCACTAAGCCATTGGCTGTTGACGGGGCAAGCCATAGGTTGGGGGCGTCGCTCACCAAAGGGTTGGAGCAAGATTGGTTTAAGGTATTATTGATGGATAATTGCCAAGAAATACTGTCGCTTAATTCTAGTTTGTCGCAGAGCTCAAAATCTATATTTAAGGAAGGATGCTTGCCTCTTAATCTAATAAAAATACTACTGTCAATGAGCGTGTGATAGGCGTCATTTTGGGGCAATAAGTCACTGGAAAGCTGCCCTTGGTAATTGTTTAATCCTGTAAACTTACAGCCCAAGTTTTCATAGTTGAATTTCATCCGAATATATACGTTGTCATCCCAAAATAAATCGGGGAAATCACTCAAGTCATAGATGTAAAACCCTTCTTGGTCTTCATTAGGGAAGGAGATAGGCTCGATTAAAATGGAGCCATATGGTACCACCGTAGAGTCTGGATAATCCAAGATATACTGCCCATTGAGTGTAGCAAATTCAATGAAGCTTTCTTTAAGCTTTAGCCCTTCTATTTTGGGCATTTTTAGTTGGTTGAGTGCGGCGGTTTTTCGGTATTCATAGGGGAAGAAGTTGGGAAAAACCCCATAGTAAAAAGGAAGTAATACGCCGCCATTAAGGGTTGTTCCACCACAGATGTCCACGGAGCTGGAGAAGCCATTTTGGGAAAAGTAGGTAATGTTTGCGATTTGGAGTTTTTCTTCTTGGCAGTTGCACGCAAATTTATCTTCGGGGGCCGGAAATGGATTTTCCGAAAGGAAAATAGTAGGAGACAAAAGTAAGCTATGAAAGCCAAAAGCAGAGCCATTATCAAAATTGTAATTGATGCGATAATCCCCTTCAAATAAAATAGAATCTCCTTTCTCGTAGGTGTAATTTTGGGGTACATTTCCTCCTGCTGCAATCAAAGAGAGTGGGGATATATCATAATAATACTGTAAAGTTAGACCTTCGAGTATGGGTGCGTTGCCATCAGGTACGATGGGGCAGGAGTAGTAGGTGCCCGCACTTTTGTCAAAAATCCGCAGATGAGTATCGAAATTTTGAAAACCGGTGACAGGATCAAGTAATTTTTTTAGTTCAACGGCTTTTAAGCTAGGCTGAATGCCAAAAGATGAATCAGGATTTATCCGAAACTGAATGTATCCATAAGGGAAGGAAATGTTGGGAAGATCCGTGATGACAACCCCTTGAATATCAGCATGTAAGCTGTCTCCATAGACTGCTCGGTCGGTACGGATGGCATTCAGGTCAATGGCTCCAGCGCCATCAGGCTCGTGGTTGTTGTCATTGTCGGCTTGACCGTAAGTGGTTCGGAAAAAATCAAAAGTATAGGCCGCATAACCTGGTACGGTGTCAATACAAACGCCCGATGTGCTGCCTGTAAAAGTAGTTGTAAATATGTTGCAATCTTGTAGGTGGCAAATTGGGGCACAGGCCGAATCCAACGCTAAGGTGACATTTGCATTGATGACTGCACCGCTACTAGTTTTTTCGCAGCCTGCCTGTCCTACACAAACCATAGAACAAGAAGTCAAAAGGCTATCTTTGGGCGTGGGTATGTCAGGGTAGCAGACGGTGTCTTTGACAAACAAAACGGGAATGGCTACAAATCCAGATGAGTCGGGCATCGGCAATGGATAGGTTAAGTCTATCAATGTGTTATCTCCATTAGTCGCAATGTCCACATTGGACGCGGCGACTCCTGCGAAGCTCCAATCCACAGGATTTTGGATGGACATTCCGCAAGGCAATTCAATGGCTAATTTCATAGTGCCGGATAAGCTGTCTAAATACAAGCTGCCCACATGATATTTTATCGTTTGTAATTGGTTGTCTTCTAGTGGTAGTGCTTCAATAGCTCCGCTGACAAGCGTGGTAGGCATGATACTGTGCTGGCCAATAAGGTGATAAGTATCTGTCGGCAAAGTACAATTTTTGAAGTAGGAGCCTGTATAGCTCCAAGATACACCGTTGTTGTTGCACATTTCGGTATTGCAGACTTCAATATCCCAAAAAACGGTGACGGATTCGTTGGCGGGAATACTAGGAATGATGAAATCCATGATGCTATAACTGGATTCGGAAGGTATGCAAGCAGCGTCTGATATCTTGTCAAAATTGGTCGTAATCTCGGTCGTGTCTCCGTTGGCCACGAGTTTGACGTTTCGATTTAGGAAAGATAGCCCTGAAAGGAGCGGATCGAAGACAATGTTTATGTTAGAAGCATCATTTAGGGAGCTAACGTTAGTGATGGTTAAGCTCTCGCGGAGCGGTTGTGAACTGCAATAGCATATCGGCTGGACAACCACCGAGTCAAAAGCTAAGATGTCACCAACCTGAGTGTTTAAATCCACATAAATAATGGCAGTGAAGTCAAAAGTGGCGCAAATTTGGGCATCACAGCCCCAGTCTAGGTTGATGTTGGAGATGACCGAAATTTGTTCTTGTCCGCAGATGTCGATGTAAATTTCTTCGATAATGACAAGTTCTTCGTCTTGTTCAAATAGGTCATCACCATCTCCGATATTGGTAAAATCAGTTCCGTTAAGGGATAGTTTGAATTCATTATTGGAGACAGAAATGTCTGTACCGACATTGGTTTGAATGACGAGTCCAGGGCTATGGCTATCTGTAAAAGTAAAAGATTTGACGGCGCCGGGGCGTGTATTCCTTACGGTAAAAGTACGAAGGATGGTTTGGCCTTTGACACCATGTAATATTGGTGCATCCACTTGCGTGAAAACGAGTAAGGACGTTTCCATATCAAAATCACCCGAAGAAACATTGTGCAATTGCCCTCCTGTATAGTCTAAATCTAGGCTGTAATTAAATAGCTGACCTGCATCAACACAGGCATTAACGGCGCAAGGAGCATGAGCCATATAGGTAAGCGTGACTGTGCCACCTGCTGGGATATTAGTTAGATTAAAGATGGGATGGGCCAAATCGGAGATATCTCCTTCGGTTGCTCCATTGATGGAGCCCACGACATATTCAATTTCGCAGGGAAAATTGAATTGGACTGTAACACTCTCAAAATTTGAAGAAGTATTGTTTGTGATGTCAACTTTAAACTCTGCATCATTACAAGTGGAGAAAATATCTGGATTTGTAAACGAAATAGATTGACCAAAAACGGAAGTAGTAAACAAAAGAAATACCAAAAGACAATAAAAATGGGAATGCTTCATGGTGGATTTTTATATATTAAAGCTAGATGTTATTTTATTGATGCGTAAAGATAGTAAAAAAACCAATAATTTTAAAACTTGTGACATAGATTTTTGGATGTCCTATTGAGCAATCGTTAAAATGAACGCCGTAGGCAAAATGAACGCCAAAGGCAAATGAACGCCGCAGGCAAAATGAACGCCAAAGGCAAATGAACGCCAAAGGCAATTGAACGCCGAAGGCAAAATGAACGCCAAAGGCAATTGAACGCCGAAGGCAAAATGAACGCCAAAGGCAAATGAACGCCGCAGGCAAGTTGAACGCCGCAGGCAAGTTGAACGCCGTAGGCAAAATGAACGCCGCAGGCAAATGAACGCCGCAGGCAAATTGAACGCCAAAGGCACAAAAAAAAACCAAACTTCCTAATATTTTACCGACATTTGCATCGAACAAGGAAAGCCATAACCATGAAAATAATCTGTATCGGTCGAAATTATATAGACCACGCCAAGGAATTGAATAATCCTGTCCCCCAAGAGCCGCTCATTTTTTTAAAGCCCGATAGCTCGCAATTGATGCCCGGAAAGCCCTTTTTTTATCCAAATTTCTCGCAAGAGATACATTATGAAGGGGAGTTGGTTCTAAAAATTGGACGGAATGGGCGGCACATAGAGTCAAAATTTGCGCACAAATACTATAGTGAAGTCACTGTCGGTATTGATTTTACCGCAAGGGATTTGCAAAAGAAATTTAAGGAAAAAGGCTGGCCATGGGAGCTAGCCAAAGGTTTTGACGGTTCGGCAGCGATAGGGCGGTTTGTGCCGTTGCCGGAAAGTCCGATTGTTTATTCCTTGCGGAAAAATGGGGAGCAGGTGCAATTGGGTAATACTCGAGATATGATTTTTCCGTTTGATGAGATAATCGCTTATGTATCGCAGTTTTATACGTTAAAGATGGGTGATATGATTTTTACGGGTACACCGGCTGGGGTAGGGCCTATAAAGATTGGCGATCGGTTTGAAGGGTATATTGGAGAAGAACGAGTGTTGGAACTGAAAATTCTTTGAGATAGTAAGGGGGCGGTTATTTTTTATGAGTGCGTAAAGTGCTTATGAGTTGAAGGAGTTGAGCCGCTTGTCCTTCGGACTTTGCTGGTTGAGAAGTTGAGTGCTGCCGCCCGGGTCTTGTGCTACCGCCCGCGACATTGCTTTTGTTCGTAAGGTACTGATAACTAGGGTTTTAGATTTTTGGAAACCCTTTCCCCCCTTCACTGAATGGCCAATACAGACGAACGGCCGTTCGTCTCTTCACCTTTCACTCTTCCCCTTCGCAGTAATCTTGCACAAAAAAACAACTAATTATCAAAACATTCCCTAACTTTGCGCTCTTGCAAAAGCAAGAAGAACTTGTGTTAAATACAAAATAAAAAATATGTCCTACCTATTTACTTCAGAGTCTGTGTCTGAAGGGCATCCAGATAAAGTATCCGATCAGATTTCTGATGCAATACTTGACGCTTTTTTGATTCAAGATGCGAATGCCAAAGTCGCTTGTGAAACCCTAGTGACGACTGGTTTGGCCGTAGTTGCCGGTGAAGTGCGCTCAAAGGCCTATGTCGATGTACAAGAAACAGCTAGAGAAGTCATTCGGAAGATTGGCTATACGAAAGCGGAATATCAATTTGAAGCCAACTCTTGTGGGGTGATTTCCGCCATCCATGAGCAATCTCCTGATATCGCCCAAGGGGTGGATGTCGGCAAGAAAGCAGAAGAACAAGGTGCTGGGGATCAAGGGATTATGTTTGGGTATGCGACCAATGAAACGGACAATTATATGCCTTTGGCTTTGGACTTGTCGCACTTGTTGTTGCAAGAATTAGCGGCTATTCGGAAGGCAGGACGCCAGATGAAATATTTGCGCCCCGACTCCAAGTCTCAGGTGACCATAGAATACTCCGAAGACCACAAACCCATTCGTATTGAAGCGATAGTGCTTTCTACGCAGCATGATGATTTTGATGAAGAAAAGAAGATGTTGAAAAAAATCTCTGACGATGTGAAGAAAATTCTCATCCCTAGAGTAATGAAAAAATTACCAGCTAGAATCAAAAAGCTTTTTAATAAGTCCATCAAGTATCATATCAATCCAACGGGTAAGTTTGTCATCGGTGGACCACATGGTGATACAGGGCTAACAGGGCGTAAGATTATTGTTGATACTTATGGTGGTAAAGGCGGACACGGTGGTGGTGCTTTTTCTGGAAAGGATCCTTCTAAGGTCGATCGCTCTGCTGCTTACGCCACACGACACATGGCCAAGAATTTGGTGGCAGCAGGAGTGGCCGATAATTTATTGGTGCAAATTGCTTATGCTATCGGTGTGGCGGAGCCTGTTGGCTTATATATCAATACCTATGGTACATCAAAAGTGGATATGACCGATGGAGAAATTGCAAAAAAAGCGATGGAGTTGTTTGATATGCGTCCTGCCGGGATTGTAAAGCGTTTGAAATTGAAGAATCCTATTTACTTCGAGACGGCCGCTTATGGACACATGGGACGTCAACCAGAAAAGAAAAAAATTACTTTTAACTATAACGGCAAGACCAAAACGAAACAAGTAGAGCTGTTTACTTGGGAAAAACTCGACTTTGTCGCTAAAGTAAAAAAAGCTTTTAAGTTATAATATTAACCAAATGAACCGGGGCGTTGCATTGATTTGTGACGCCCTTTTTTTGTTTGGTGCTATAGCCATTTGACAATTTAAAGAAAACAAACTAACTTACCCCTTTCTCAAAAACAATCCACCATCGACGATCCAGCCAACATACAAACACCTAGTCCCATACAGTCCGTTAGCTTGCCAAAGTGGGGAGCATTTGGGGTTCAAGTTTTTATCAAGAGAGATGACTTGTTGCACCAGTACGTTCAAGGTAATAAGTGGCGTAAACTAAAGTATAACTTACTGGAAGCGAAGCGTTTAGGTAAGAAACGGTTGTTGACTTTTGGGGGCGCTTTCTCCAATCATATTTATTCTACAGCGGCTGCTGGACGGATGTTTGGGTTCGAGACCATTGGGCTGATACGGGGAGATAAATTAGATGAATTGTCCCCGACTTTGGATTTTGCGCAAGCTGCTGGGATGCGACTTGTTTATTTGGATAGAACGACTTATCGTCAGAGAAAAGAACCTGATTTTTTGGCTCAAATGGCTGTGGACTATCCCGATGCGTATGTTATTCCGGAAGGAGGTAGTAATGCGCTTGCGCTAAAAGGCGTGGCTGAAATTATTGCAGAAGTGGACGAGCAAATGCCCAATAGACTGCCGATGACTTGGTGTGTTGGCGTGGGCTCTGGTGGGACCATGGCGGGATTGATTCGTGCCGTGAAATCAACGGATCGTGTAATGGGTTTTTCTTCTCTGAAAGGAGATTTTGTGGATGAGATGGTGGCGGATTTTTTGGATAAGGAATATGCTAACTGGCAGATTTGGAAAGATGGACATTTTGGGGGATTTGCCAAATGGAAGCCTGAGCTGATTGATTTTATGAACCATTTTTACGCAAGTACTAAAATCCCGCTCGAACCAATCTATAACGGTAAACTTTGGTATCGACTCAATGACTTAATTTTGGATGGGTATTTTGAGAAAGGTAGTCAGCTGTTGGTGGTTCATACGGGGGGATTGCAAGGGATGGAAGGGTTTCGGTATCGGTTTGGGGTGGGGTAGTGCGGGCTACGCCCTTTTAGTCTTTGGTGCGCTCCTTCGTCGCTTTTGGTCTTTGGTCACGCTGGACTTACACCTAGACTTATACCTACTCATAATTTGTATCCTAATTGTTTTTTGACGCAAATTTTCGCTAATTCCGCTAATTACGACATAATGGGATTTGTGTAATTCGTGTCCTAAGTTGTATTTTTGAACAATTCACACGCTTGCGCAAATGTGTTAGTAGTTGATTATCAATGAGTAAGGCGATGGGGGGTGGATTTTCTGTTTAATACATTGTTAACTCGTTTGAAAGTCCACGAATAAATGGTATTTTTGCGTTTGGATAGTGCGGAACTGAAAGGTTTTGCGCAAAACTACTTGAACACACAAAAACAAAATTAATGAAAAAAATATTTTTCTTTGCCGTGATATTGCTTTTTGCAGGCCAAATGCAGGCGCAAACACCACAAAAAGTAGGGCATTTTAACTTGGGAAACTTCTTGGCAGACTTGCCTGAAGTCGCAGATGTTGACTCGATGTTGCAGATTTATCAGCAGACATTGATGGATACTTTACAGCAAATGGATACCAAACTCAAGGCTGATGTCGAAGCTTATCAGAAAAATCGGGGTAACATGACCGCCTTACAGGCACAAGAAAAAGAACAATCCTTTTATGCAGCGGATCAACAAGTCCAACTATATGCAAAAAAGGCGGAGCAGATGCTGGGGCTTAAACGTCAGGAATTGTTGACCCCAATTTTAGAAAAATTGGATAAAATCATCAAAGAGATAGGTAAAGAAGGCAAATACTCCATTATCTTGGATGCGAGCATGATGAACGCCCTACTTTTTGCGAAAGAAACAGAAGATGTGGCTCCTTTGGTAAAGGCAAAGTATGATAAATTGTAATTATTGGGATGTTGAATTGTTCAATTGTGCAAGCGTGCAATTGTTCAACTGAAACCAGCCTAAAGTCATTGCTTAAATAGGACTCAGACATTTACCTTAAAAAGGGCTAGACGGAAGTTTAGCCCTTTTTTTTGTCTGGAGCTGTAACTATTAAAAATTGTCGTCGTCCTAGGTTTAAGCTATGGGCAGGTTGGCTTTTAGTCCAATTGATTTTTGGCTGTTTTTGAGCAAATGACGTTAAAGTTATCTTAAAGTCAAATATCACATGCTAAAAGGGAGCTATATTTGCCGAAGATTAACTTAACCAAAGATAAACAAACAATGAAAACAAAGTTACTATTATGCTTAATGTTTTTTTTAGGCATAACATTACAAGCCCAAGATTATACCATTAGTGGTTATTTTGAAGACTCCGAAACAGGGGAGAAACTCATCGCCGCCAACTTGTTTGAAGCGAGCTCTGGCGCAGGAGTTACATCCAATACTTATGGGTTTTATAGTTTGACTTTGCCGAAAGGCGAAGTGGAATTAATCGCGTCATATCTTGGTTATCAAGCAGTTACGAAGAAGATAATGCTGGATAAGGATATGACTATCAATTTTGTATTGACACCTAACTCCGTGATTGAAGAAGTGGTGGTCGTTGCCGAAAAGACAAAAAAAATTCAGAAAGAAACTCAAATGAGCCAAGTATCGGTGCCTGTCGAGCAGATAGAAAAGATACCCGCTCTATTAGGAGAAGTCGATGTGTTAAAGGTTTTGCAGCTTTTGCCAGGCGTACAGTCGGGTGGTGAAGGCCAAAGCGGGATGTATGTACGTGGCGGTAGTCCTGACCAAAATCTAATCCTTTTGGATGGAGTGCCAGTGTATAATGTATCGCATTTGTTGGGTTTCTTTTCGGTATTTAATTCAGATGCCATAAAGAATGTGACATTGACCAAGGGTGGTTTTCCCGCAAGGTATGGGGGACGCCTATCTTCTGTCATGGAAATAAATATGAAAGAAGGAAATAACAAGGAGTTTCATGGAGAAGGCTCTATCGGCTTGATTTCTTCTCGGTTGACACTGGAAGGGCCCATCCAAAAGGAGAAAACATCGTTTATGGTTTCCGCAAGGCGTACGTATGCGGATTTTATTGCCAAGCCTTTTATCAAGGCGGCGTCTCGAGGTAGCGATACAGATTTTAAAATGAAGCTGTATTTTTATGATTTGAATGCAAAAATTAACCATAAAATAAACGATAAGCATCGTGTCTATTTGAGTGCCTATTCGGGGGCGGATGTGTTTGGGACAAACATCAAAGACAAATCGCCCAATGGAGATTATTTTGTAGAAAAAGCAGGGATAGATTGGGGTAATATTACCACCGCTGCACGGTGGAACTATATGATTTCCAAGAAGTTATTTGCAAATACGACGATGACTTATAGCCGATTTAAGTTTGATTTTGTGGTCGGAGAAGAAGATAAGGCTAATGGCAATTTGGAGACTTTTGATGTACGTTATTTTTCCGGGATATATGATTGGGCTGGCAAGGTTGATTTTGATTTCATCCCCAATCCGAAGCATTATATCCGTTTTGGAGTGGGCAATACTTATCATACTTATCATCCTGGCGCTTTGTCGATTAAGGCCGAAAGTAGTTCAGATCCTTTTAAAATTGACATCGGACAAAATAAGCGGTATTCACATGAGTTTTATGGATATGTAGAAGACGATATGACTTTGGGGGCTTTGAAAGCAAATATTGGCGTGCATCTGTCTGGATTTAAAGAAAAGAAAACCCAGTATTTTTATCCACAACCTAGAATTGGATTGCGGTATCTATTGAATGATAGATGGTCGCTGAAAGGCTCTTTTACCACGATGGCACAGTACATAAATTTGTTGACGAACGAGTCTTTGAGCCTGCCCACAGATTTGTGGGTGCCTAGTACGGAAAAGATAAAACCACAGACTTCTTGGCAGGCTGCATTAGGTGCGGCGACGACTGTAAGGGATGACATAGAAGTGAGCGTAGAAGCTTATTATAAGAAAATGAAAAATGTCGTGTCTTATAAAGAAGGCGCTACCTTTATTAATTTAGAAGAGAGCTGGGAAAATAAGATTGAGCAAGGACTTGGGACAGCGTATGGTGCTGAATTTTTAATACAAAAGAAATTTGGAAAGACGACAGGCTGGATAGGATATACGCTCTCTTGGAATAAGCGCCAATTTGACAATATCAATTCTGGAAAGGAGTTTCCTTACAAATATGACCGACGACATGACTTTGAAATGGTGGTCTCTCATCAGCTGAAAGAACGCGTAAGTGTCTCTGCCACATGGGTTTATGGTACAGGTAATGCGATATCTTTGCCGATTGCAGGGTATAAAGGCTATGTCGGTGTTGGGTATAATGGGCAACCAAATACCCGAACATTTAATGTGTTAGGGGAGAAGAATAGTTTTAGGATGGGGGCGTATCATCGCTTGGATTTGGGTATTGAGTTTACTAAGCAGAAGCGATGGGGCGAGCGAGCATGGGTGTTTAGTATTTATAATACTTATAATCACAAGAACCCATTTTTTATTTATTTGGGTCGTGATTATAGTCCCAATGGAACGGGGCAGAAATCTTTTAAGAAGGTGAGTTTGTTTCCAATTATCCCGGCTTTTTCTTACCGTTTTAAATTTTAACCAACCCAAAAATCAAGAATCATGAAATATTTAAAAATAATCACGTTTTTTAGTTTGTTAGTCTTCTTTTCTTCCTGTGAAGATTTTTTTGATCAGACGACCAAGATAGATATTCCGCCCCATGTGCCTAAGCTTGGAGTGACGGCGCTTTGGTTAGATGAAGGTAATGATCAACTCGTGACGGTATTTGCTTCTGTGGGCGCTTTGGAAGATGAAAATTCTTCGGCCGTTTCTGATGCGATGGTAACCCTTGCGGAAAATGGAACGCAAATCGCCACATTGGAAGAAGATAATACGAAAAAAGGCTTTTATCGCCCGTCTGTGCCCGTGGAATTAGTAGCTGGTAAAACCTATGAATTAACCGTGTCTGCGCCCAATTTTGAAACCGTCAAGGCGGAGCAAGTGATGCCATCAAAACCTACCATCAAGAAAGCTCAATTTGTTAATAGTGTAGCTAATTCGAATAATAATGGGAATGGCAAATTACATTTGACGATATCGGATGATGATGGGCTGGACTTTTATTTGATTGGTGTGGAGTCGATAGATACATCGGAGTCGTACAGTTCTATATATAGCAATAGTGGCATCGCAGAAGATAGTGGCTTGGATTATAGTCGGGTTATATTGAAGGATGAGACTTTTCCAGGGGCTGATTTGAGCCAAACATTTGATGCTTATGTGTCGAGTAGTACAGGTACTGTTGATTCTGTACGAGTGAACTTATGGTCTGTGACTGCGGATTATTACCGCTTTGACCGTACGTATAATGCCGTACAGAATGCCGATGACAATCCTTTTGCAGAACCCGTCATCATGCATCGTAACTTTGAGAAGGGTTTTGGGGTATTTGCTTTGGGCGATAAGAGCTCGCTGGTTATTCCTGTAGAGTGAGTAGTTGTTGACTCAAGTCTTGGTACAGTGGTTTAGCGGTGTAATGGTATAACGATACCGCATTTTCTTATCTTCTGTGGTGACGGTTAAAGGTCAAGGGCACGCAGGGGGAGATGGGCTTAACTCCGAAAAGTTGTTGTAGTCAATAATAAAGGAACAAAATTTGCTCATCGCTTCGTGTTGGGCAAGTTGAACGAGTGGTCTGGCAAATTAATTTGCAAGAAGTAGAGACAAGCGCAGCGAGTATCGCCGTAGAGCCAATTTAGGAATTTCCCATTTTTACCGAAGTACCGATATTATTAAAATACAACAAAAAGGCTATCTTTGCGGATAGCCTTTTCGTTATTTTTGGGGTGATAAAATTATAAAAAGCAAAGAATCATGAAAATTGCCGTTTTTCCTGCATCATTTGACCCCATAACGAAGGGGCATGAAGAGATAGCACGCCGCGCACTGCCGCTTTTTGATAAAATTATCATGGCTATAGGGGTTAATTCTCAAAAAAAGACCTTGTTTTCGCTTACGCAAAGAAAAAAATGGTTGGAGATAGTGTTTGAAGATGAGCCAAAAATAGTAGTCGATACTTTTGAGAATTTGACAGCAGATTATTGTAAAGCAATCGGGGCAAAGTACTTGATTCGGGGCTTGCGGAATGCGTCAGATTTTGACTATGAAAAGACGATTTCACAATTGAATCATATTATTGGGGATGGGATTGAGACCATTTTCTTTATTAGTTTGCCCGAGTATTCTCATATCAGTTCGACGATTGTTAGGGAGATTATCAAGGGAGGGGGAGATGCATCTCCTTTTGTTCCGTCCAAAGTTAAGTTTGATGCATTGTAAAAAATGCGTATATTTGTGCCCATCGAATAGACAGTCTATTTTTAATTCAAAGTACAAAAACAATCAGATGAAAAATTTAGCCTTGTTCTTACTTCTTTTCTTTTTGGTGCCTAAGAGCTTTTTTGCGCAAGCAGTAGAACTGCCCAAAAAATCCAAAAAATTCTATTTTTATTGGGGATATAATCGGGGGGTATATGGTCGTAGTGATATTCATTATCATGGGCCAGGATATGATTTTACGGTATATGATGTGGAGGCCAAAGACTTGCCGGAGCCCGTTAGTAAGGTGTATATTAACCCCAAAAAAATTACGATTCCCCAGTTTAATTTTAGGGTAGGATATCATTGGAAAAACAACATCTATTTTTCGGCAGGATGGGATCACATGAAGTATCAATCCATTGATGATCAAGTAGTTGTGATGGATGGGCATATAGATAAATCTGCTTCTGAAAAGTTTGCAGGAGTCTATGACGGTCAAGATGTCATTATGGATCACCAGACTTTTTTGCGGATGGAACACTCTGATGGCTTTAATCTAGTCAAAATAAATATTGAGAAGCATTTTGATATTTTTGCGAAAGCGAATGACCGGATTAGCCTTACGGCAATGACCGGGACAGGGCCTATTTTTCCTTTGACTTGGACTAATGCGATTTTGTTGGGGAAGCACAATGATGACCGTCCACATTTTAGCGGTTTAGGTATTTCTGTTTTTGGTGGTGCTAGATTGACTTTTTGGAATCGTGTATTCTTTCAATATAACTTGGATGTTGGTTATGTCAATGCTTGGGATATTACTACAAGACCTAAGGGGCAGCCAGATAGAGCTGGTCAAAAAATTAAGTATTTTCAAAAGATGGGGGTGGTTGGATTTACTTTTGATTTGAGAAAAAGTAAGTCAGAGTGATAATCGTGCTTGCTACCGCTGCGACCTTCGGTGGGGTGACGGGTGCCAAAATTTTATTTCTTTTCACTTATAAATTCCTGTGTATCAGTATATTACAGGTGGTGGGTAGTACAACTTATAAGTACTTTGGGCATTCGAAGTATTCGTGAGTACCTTAAAGGCAGGAAAGTCATCAACTATTGTGCCCCAAAAATCGTTAAAGAGTAAGAAAACAGTTAAAATGAAAGATATGCAGACTGCAGAAAGAGTTTCTCATACAGATGTGTCGGATAATTATGTCTATCAACGCTCTTTATTGGCGTATTTAAAGGCTGCGGAATTGGTGTCGGGCAATGTGCTGGAGATAGGGACGGGTAGCGGCTATGGGGTGGAAGTGCTTGCGCCCAAAGCGGAACATTTGATGACAATTGATAAGTTTTCAAATGATATTGATTTTTCGGTGTATGATAATGTCGCCTTTCGGCAAATGAATGTTCCCCCATTTGAAGGGATTGAAGATGATCGGTTTGATTTTGTGGTTTCGTTTCAGGTGATAGAGCATATAGAGGATGATCGGGCATTTGTTGGCGAGATTTATAGGGTGTTGAAGCCTGGCGGGAAGTTTATTGTGACGACCCCAAATATAAAAATGTCCCTGACCAGAAATCCTTGGCACGTACGTGAATATACTATTGATGAGTTGGATACTCTCTTGCGAGAAAAATTTGCGGAAGTAGAAAAACTAGGCGTTTTCGGTAACGAAAAAATCATGAAGTATTACGAAAATAACCGAAAATCTGTTGAAAAAATTACTCGTTGGGATGTTTTTAATTTACAATATAAACTACCGCGACGCATCTTGCAAATCCCTTATGATATTCTAAATCGACGCAATAGAAAAAAGTTAGTGGCCCAAGATAATTCATTAGTGGCAAGTATTCAGATGGATGATTATTCCGTAGGAGGAGCCAAGGACGATTGTTTTGATTTATTTTATGTAGCGCGGAAATAGTTTTTGGCTTCGTATGAAATCATCAAAAAGGGCTATTGGAAAAACCATTTATGAAAATGGGCTGGGGACATTTCTTCAATGGGAGTATCCTTTGTTTTATACCTTTGTTATTGCGCTCTTTTTGGGATTGGGCTTATTGTTTTTGAATTTTAATCCAGACGTAGAAAATCCAGTTTATTATCCAGGGTGGATGCGTTATTGGTTGGTGTTAGTCATTTTTCTGTTGGTATTTGATTTGTTGATGCTATTCCAATTGTTGTATTTTTATCCTTATAGGCTGAAGCAATCTGGTGATAAGTATAGGCTAGAGTATTATGAAAAAGGAGAATCGAAGGAGTTAAGTGTTCATGAGTTTTATTATTGGTGGAGCTATGGATGGTCGGTGATGAAAAATTCTGCACCGGAGAAGGAGATGAATATTTGGGAATGGCTGAGTAGTCCTGCGGAGAAAACTCGATATAAACAGCAGTCAATATTATTCGTTGGGATGATAGATGAATTTGGTCGTCAAGTGTTGTTGTATCAAGTACTGAACTCTTTTGAAAGTGTACCCAACGGGTGGCCGTTTAAGAAGGGTACAAGAATGATGAATGGTGTTAAGGCCTTGAAACTGAATGGGTTAGTAGATGCAGTTAAAGAGCTGTGAGTCTTGCCATTTTAGATTGGAGTTATTTTTTTATAGAAAATAGCCACATCTTTTAATCCCTTGACCTATAATCCTTTGCCTTTTGCCATAGCCCCGAAACTTAAAGTAGTTATAAGAAAATAAAAGGGAGAAAATCAATTGATTTTCTCCCTTTTTTGTGTAAATGGTAAAAAAGAATTACAATTCTTTTCTCATTCTGGCAACTGGAATGTCCAATTGTTCTCTATATTTTGCGACTGTTCTTCTGGCGATATTGTAGCCTTTTTTATTTAGGGCAATCATTAATTTTTCATCGCTGAGCGGCTTCTTTTTATTTTCTTTTTTGATGATTTCCGAAAGGGCATTTTTTACTTCATAAGTGGATACTTCTTCACCATCATCGGTCTGCATTGATTCCGAGAAAAACTCTTTGAGTAGTTTTGTGCCGAACTCCGTTTGGACGTATTTGCTGTTAGCGACACGCGAAACGGTGGAGATGTCAAGCCCTGTCATTTCTGCAATATCTTTCAGAATCATAGGGCGCAGCTTAGAAGGATCTCCAGTCAAGAAATAATCTTCTTGAAGCTTCATGATGGAGTACATGGTATTAAGCATGGTGTCATACCTTTGCTTGATGGCATCAATAAACCATTTAGCAGAGTCAATTTTATTTTTGATAAAGTTGACTGCTTCTTTTTGTTCTTTAGAAGCTTTCTTCTTTTTCTTCTTGTTATTTACATAAGAAGTAAGCATTTCTTTGTAATAATCATTGACCCTAAGATCTGGAGCGTTTCTGGTATTTAGCGTAAGCTCTAATTCACCATTTTTGTTATTGATGAAGAAGTCAGGGAGGATATAATTCATAGAAGTATTTCCAGAAGCATGACCACTAGCGGGCTTAGGGTTTAAGCCGACAATAATTTCGATGACTTCTTTTAGTCTGTCGTTTGAAATATCTAGACCTTTAAGCAGCTTTGAATAGTGTTTTTTGCTAAAGGCATCAAAATATTTATTGATAAGCTTGATGGCAATATCGATATTCTCAAGCTCTCTATTGTCGATTTGTTTTGATGTCTTTTTTAGCTGCTTCAATTGAATGGTGATGCATTCTTGAAGATTTCTAGAGCCAATACCAATAGGGTCGAATTGTTGAATCTGCTTAAGGATAGCCTCGATCTCTTCTTCCGTTGTTTGGATGTTTTTGGAAAAAAGTAGGTCATTGACCATGGCACTAGCTTCTCTACGTAGGTAGCCGTCGTTGTCGATGCTGCCTATGATTTGCTCTGCGATAGCCAATTCTTTCTCATCTTTCAAGCTCAAAGTGGAAAGTTGTTCTTGTAAGTACTCATGAAAACTAGATTGAACAGAAAAAGGGATGGTTTTATCATCGTCGTCTTTTGTGCCAGCAGTTGACTTGTACATGATAGGGTCATCATCCATATATTCCTTTACGTAGTCGTCTAGCTCTAGTTCTTTGTCACTAGTGTCAGGAATGTCAGGCTCATCCGTAGTAATTTCATTAACGACTTCTGCAGCATTATAGGCATCATCAAACTCATCTGCATACTCATCGTCTGCTTCTGTTTCGGACTCGTGCTCTCCCTGGACTTCTTCTTCGTCCTGAAATCCTTCATCTAAAGCTGGATTTGCTTCCAATTCTTCTTGGATACGCTGGTCAAGGGTAGCAGTAGGAATTTGTAGCAACTTCATTAGTTGAATTTGCTGAGGGGATAGTTTTTGTAATAGTTTTTGATTCAAACTCTGTTTAAACATCGTCTTCTCTTTTTTTTAGTTCATCAATTATAATCCCCAATACATGCAAAATTATACTTGCAATTGGATTGGAATGTTGCAGGTTGCTGCTCATGTAAAGTCAAAAAACATGCCAATATAAAATAATGTGTTTTATTCTTTAATGTGTCATTGATGAAGCTTGTGAGTTTGTTGTTATTCTTAAAGTACACGGTATCAGGAGCTTAAAAATATTAGCTGTAGAAATACCCCTAGTCCTAAATAGGCGTGTCAGTCAGATAATAAAGATAAAAGTTTTTTTTATTTTTATCAAATTTTTTTCAAAAAAACTTGAATTTGGCTTAAAGTTTGTGGCAAAAAGAGTAAGGCGCAGCTATGCCTAGTTATTTTTGACTTAATTCATCCGCTAAAAAAGGAGCTGTGAAGCTACTTTTTACCTTGGCAACCTGTTCTGGAGTGCCTTTTGCGACGATTTTTCCACCCCCTTTTCCACCTTCTGGCCCGATATCTATGATATAATCCGCGACTTTGATAATGTCTAGGTTGTGTTCAATGATCACTAAGGTGTTGCCTTTTTCGACCAATTGGTTTAGGACTTTTAGGAGTTGTTGGATGTCTTCAAAATGAAGGCCTGTGGTTGGCTCGTCTAAGATATAGAGCGTATTGCCCGTGTCTCTTTTAGATAATTCTTCTGCTAATTTTACGCGCTGGGCTTCTCCGCCAGATAGAGTAGTGGCTTGTTGTCCAAGTGTGATGTATCCAAGCCCGACGTCAAGGAGCGTTTTTATCTTGCGATAAATGCGTGGGATGTGCTTGAAGAATTCGACGGCTTCTTCTACTGTCAGATTGAGTACGTCATTGATGGATTTCCCTTTGTAGAGTACTTCGAGTGTTTCGCGGTTGTACCTGCGACTCATGCAAGATTCGCAATCGACGTGGACATCGGGCAAAAAATTCATTTCGATGGTTCGCTTTCCAGAGCCTTTGCAGATTTCACATCTCCCACCAATGACATTGAATGAGAAGCGTCCCGGCTTGTATCCGCGGATTTTGGCTTCTGGCAGATTGGAGAATAAAGATCGAATATGGGTAAAAACACCTGTGTAAGTGGCGGGATTAGAGCGTGGTGTTCTACCAATCGGTGATTGGTCAATTTCAATGACTTTGTCAATGTGCTCCAGCCCACTAATTTTTTTATAGGGTAGTGGTTTTTGTAAGCTTTTGTAGAAGTGCTTGCGCAAAATAGGGTATAACGTGCTGTTAATCAAAGATGATTTGCCGCTACCTGATACGCCTGTGACGCAGGTGAAAGTGCCTAAAGGGATGCTGAGTTTGACGTTCTTTAAGTTGTTTCCTGTGGCTCCTTCTAAGATGAGCTGGAGACCATTGCCTTTGCGTCTGGCTTGGGGTATGGCAATTTTTCTGGTGTTATTTAGGTATTCTGCGGTGATGGAATTGTTTTTGATGAAGTCTTTTGGGTGTCCTTCTGCCACAATTGCTCCACCATGTTCTCCTGCGCCAGGGCCCAAGTCCACTAAGTAGTCCGATGCTAACATGATGTCTTTGTCATGCTCTACGACGATGACACTGTTGCCGATTTCGGTCAATTCTTTTAGCGAAGCAATGAGTCGTTGGTTGTCTCTTTGGTGCAACCCAATACTGGGTTCGTCTAAGATGTAGGTGATGCCTGTTAATTGGGAGCCAATCTGAGTGGCTAGTCTAATTCTTTGAGCTTCTCCACCAGAAAGGGAGCGAGCTGGTCGATTTAGGTTGAGATAGCCTAGTCCGACATGTTGTAAAAATTTTAAGCGAAAGCGAATCTCTTTGATAATCTCTGCGCCAATGGTCTTTTGCCTTTCGGAAAGGTCATTTTCGATGGTTTCGGTCCAGATATTAAGGTCGGAGATGTCCATTTGGGCTAAGTCGCCGATATTTTTATCACCGATTTTAAAATGGCGAGATTCTTTTTTGATGCGCAAGCCTTCGCACGCTGGGCAGGTATGTACGCTCATAAAGCGCTCTGCCCATTGTCTCATTTTTTCGGAAGTAGATTCTTTATACCACCGTTGGAGCATTTTTAATAGCCCTTCGTAGCCGATATTATAGCCATATTCGTCTTTGGTGTGGTGGTGTTTGACTCTCAGATTTTCATCACCACCATAGAGTATCGTGTCTAGCGCTTCTTTGGGAATTTTCTTAATCGGGGTAGATAAGGTAAATTTATATTTTTTGGCAAGGGCTTCGACCTGTCTAAAAAGCATGTTGTCTCGCACTTCCCCGAAAGGGACAATGCCTTGTTTTTTGATACTTAAGGAGTCATTGGGAATCACTTTGTCGATGTCCACTTCCGTAACGATGCCTAGTCCACTGCATCGAGGGCATGCGCCGTAGGGCGAATTGAAAGAAAAAGCATTTGGAGAAGGGGCTTCGTAGGAAATACCAGACTCTGGACACATCAGATGCTTACTAAAAGAGGCAATCTCGTTAGAGTCCATGTCTAAGATGAAAATCAAACCTTCACCCATATTTAGCGCAAGCTCCAATGATTTGCGAAAGCGATCTTCCTTTTCATCGGAGAGTTTGATGCGATCGACTACGAGCTCTATGTCGTGTGTTTTGTATCGATCCAGCTTTGGGGTAGGGCTTAGATTTTGGATGGTTCCATTGACTCTTACTTTCGTAAAACCCTGCTTGCGGACTTGTTCAAAAAGCTCTCGGTAATGTCCTTTTCTGGCACGAACTAAAGGGGCTAAGACCGATATCTTTTTCTCTTTATAGTTGGCAAGTACATTCTCAACCATCTGATCTTCAGTGAATTGTACCATTTTTTTGCCCGTGACATAAGAGTAGGCATCTCCTGCACGGGCGAAAAGAAGTCTAAGGAAGTCATAAATCTCCGTGACTGTTCCAACGGTCGATCTAGGGTTTTTGTTGGTGGTTTTTTGCTCGATGGAGATGACTGGACTCAGCCCTGTTATTTTTTCGACGTCGGGTCTTTCCATCTCGCCAATAAATTGTCTGGCATAGGACGAAAAGGTCTCCATGTATCGGCGTTGACCTTCCGCATAGATGGTGTCAAAGGCAAGGGATGACTTGCCGCTGCCGCTCACTCCCGTAATGACGACGAGTTGATTGCGTGGGAGGGCGATGTCTATTGTCTTTAGGTTGTGTACTTTGGCACCGATGACTTCGATATGACCGTGTGCTTTCTTCTTTGTTTTGGATGGACTCATTGTGTGGATTAACAATCAAGCGGGTAGGATAGTTTAATTTTGTTACTTGATTTTTGATTACTGGAAGTTCATCGGGGTATGTCGAGACGAACGGTCGTTCGTCTGTTTTAGTGATTCCGTTATTTGATGGCAAAAAAAAGTAGAGTTGTGTTCACGTATCACAACTCTACCGTACCATTATCTTTGAATCTACTTTCTAGGAATAAATTCTATCTATTTAATTATTGAAAAACGGTTATCTTACCATTTGCTTTAGTGTTGTTGTCAAAAAGAATCTCGAAGGAGTAGTTTCCTTGCTTTAAGTCTTTTTTGTATAGTGTAAAGGATGAATGATGGAATGTTTCCTGTCTAACCGTTCTACCGAGCTGGTCGAAAATGCTAATCTGCGCAGATTTAAAATGTAGTCCTTCAAAATTAAAAGTCGTGTATTCCGTGAAAGGGTTAGGCGCTGTCTCGATACTAATATGATGTGGAACAGAAAAAATACCCACTTTGATAAAGTTGTCCCCTATGGTGTTATAGACTTCGTTGGTTTCGATGGCCATTGTCGGGCCATAATGCAAAAAGGCCGTATTTTTGATGACAGTGCCAGAAGCTAGGTTTTCTTTTGGCGTAAGCTTAAACTTAACAAAACCATAGGAGTGGACAAAATCTGTCGCCGAAGGAGGCATGTTTATATCGCTGATATGAAAAATCATGGTGTCATTGATGATTTTTAGGTCATACGGATGACTTTTTGCCCCAAGTTGGAGTGTGGTTAAATCCAAGTAAGGGGAGACGGCTTCCTTGATGACCATGTTTCTAAGTGTGTCGCTGCTTGTGTTATGGAAGTTAATTTTATACTCTATGGGTTGGTCATTGACGATGTAATGAGCAAAGCCATATCCTTTCGGAAAATTCTGTTGATTGCTAGCAGGGAGTGTATTATCTATCTCTTGACAGTCAATCGATACAAAAGGATCGATGTCATCTTCTGGATATTGTAATACATAGCCTGTAGAAAAAATGCCAGATGCATTGGTTGCACAGCCTTCAAGCGAGATTAAGGGGCGAGATTTTCCTGGGTGATGCGGTACTTGGGGTACACGTAGCGTGTAGGTACTGTCAGACAAGGGAAAGGCTAACGTCGATGATGCGCCTGCGTCTAGTTTTATATCTGTTTTTAGTACAACCCACTCGTCAATGATGATGTCGTAAGTTTGGGTATTTAGCATGTTGCCTGCTCCCGTGTTTTTGATGGTGAATCGGATGCTGTCAGCGGCGCATTTTCCTGTAAGTTCTAGAGATGCTTTAGACCAAAGATGAGAAGCGGGTAGGCAGATGTCATTAGGGGTGATTTTTGCGTAAGCGCAAATGGCTTGTTGGTTGATGGCATCACACGAAATAGTCGCAGCTATATCAAAATCATGGCATTGGCCAATATAAACGTCACCGATATCAAATACAAAAGTGTTGTCTCCAAGTGCTGTATAAGGAATTGGAGAAGAGTTGATGGTTACGTCGTTGGTGAATTTGATTTCAACTTTTGTGTCTTGGGCGATTTTTGCCCCATTGTTGCAGTAGCTAACGATGAACTTGGTCGGGGAGCAAGGTGTAATATGACCATTAGTGATGTCAACAGCAAGTACTGGGCAAACAGTGTCTGTTGTTCCATAAAAATGGATACTCGCCACGTCTTGATTACTGGCAAGTGTAACCGACGTAGTGCCTGTGCAAGTTTCTGCCCATGCAGGGGGAGGAATAGATGTGACTTGGTAAGTGCCAGGGCTAGGTGTGAAAATCTTATAGCTACCAAAATTGTCGGTATAGTCAATGATGGTATCAGTACCTTGAATCACAAGGATGGGCCAATTGGGTAGAGGGGTTTCATTGCTGTCTAGCTGGCAGTTGGTATTAGCGTCGTGAAAAGCTAGCCCTTGGATGACGGCGCCTCCACAAGTGCTTTCGACTTCACTAGTATTGTTGCAGCCCGGGCTATTGTTGAAAATATTGGCAAAACTGGCATATTGAATTTGGTAGCAAATACTAGGGACTCCACAAAAAGACAAAGAAGGGTTGTCGTGAATGTCAATGGCGCTACCACCGATATAGTATAGGTTGTCTAGTCCATTAAGCGCTTCTAAGCTTGGGTTGTCTGCAATAAAAACGAAGTCGCCCAAGACAGAATCAAGCTCTATAAGAGCCGTGATGTCGTTTAGTAGGGTGTCATTTCTAAAAGCAAAAAAGCCTTCAATGGTTTGAAGATTTTCTAGTCCATGAAAAGATTGTAATTGTTCATTGTAGTTGATGGCAAGGTCGCCATGGACAGATGTGATATTGTCAAGTCCTGTAAGATCCTGAATGCCTGTTTCTAAAATTTGTATGGATTTATTAAAGTTAGTGATGCTTGCTAAATCACTTAGTGAAGCTAAGTTTGGACAGTAGGCAATTTGGAGATGGTCAACATCAGTCAGCTTGGTGAGCCCTTGCAGTGAAGTTAACTGATCATTATTTTGAATGATTAGGCTATCATGGATGGTGGTGATGTTGCCTAGTCCGGTCAAGTCGGTAATTGCCGTTCCTTCAATCTTGACTTTGCTACCGATTGTGGTAACATTTTGTAAGCCATCTAGGGATGCCAATTGGTAGTTGGCACGAATATCCAAGCTGTCCGTAATCAAAGTAAGCTTACTTAGAGCGGAGATGCTGGTAAGTGAGTAGTTCTCGGCAATAACCAAAGGGCCGTTAACGGTCTCGATATTCTGTATTCCGTTGAGGTTGGGAAGTTTGTCATTGCCGCCAATGATGAGTCCAGGGCCAATAGCTGTAAGGTTTTCAAGACCAGTAATTGATACTAAGTTGTCGTTATCAATAATGCTTGTAATGTGTCCAATAGTAGAAAGATTGGCAAGGGATGAAAGGGATTGGAGTTGTTTGTTTACTCGAATCGTCAGCGACCCCGTGATATTTTGCAGATTGTTGAGTCCATCTAGACTTGTTAGTAGGTCATTTTCATAAATGTTTAATTTTTTACCGATGGACTGGATATTGTTTAGTCCTGCGAGTGTTGGGAGCAGGTCGCAATTAAAAATGGTAAAGTTTCCCGAAATAGAAGTAATCTGACTTAGGTTGGCTAAAGAAGTTACATTGTTGCCTTCTATGGTGATGTTTCCAATGAAAGTATTACAATTTGGGTAGTTAGTCGGAAAAAGGTTGATGGAATCTTGTGAGCTAAAGAAGTTCGTTGCGGCTGGGCATTGTCCTTCTGCTTTGAAGCCTATGATGCTAAAAAGGATAAGAATAAGGTAAAATTTGTTGTTCATCTCTATTCGTTTTAAGTCATTTGACGTAGTTGGTCTATGAGATAGTACAAAAGTGGGGGAAAAAGAATTTAAAAAAAAATACATTTTTTGATGTTTGTAGATCGTTTTTTGAGTCTAAAAGTTTAATTTTTTGCTATATTATATTGATTATCAGTATGTTGTTATTTTTTTAATTTTTATTTTGTATAAAATAAAAAAATAGTACCTTTGATTTTTATAAAGGATTAGTAAATAGTTCCTGCTCAGGAGTTCTATTTTTAGGATGGAAACGAGTATTTTGGGCAAAATCGGTTTGATCTAGGCAATAACCAGTAATATTTTTTATGAGAAAAACACTAATACGGGAGGGTTTGTTAGGCTTGAATAAGAAAGAAAGGCAGGCTTTTTTACTATTTATGCATTCTCCTTATTTCAAAATTCGGAGTGATTTGGTTCAAATAGCTGATTTTTTGCTGTCTGATGATGTTTTGGACAGTGATGAGCTTACCAAAGAGGATGTTTTTAGGGTTTTGTTTCCCGAAAGGCCATTTGATGATCAGAAAATGAGGCTGTTTCTTAGCTATTTGCAAAAAAAGTTAGAATTGTTTTTGACTATTGAAGAGTTGCAAAAAGATAGTGAAGAGTCGTCTTGGTTGCTGCTTCGTGCCATGAGTGCAAGAAAACTAAACAGAAATTTTGCTAAGAAGTATAATTTTTTTCAACGAGAATTGGATGGGCAGGTAAGGCAGGATTGGGCTTATTTTTTCAAAAAATATAGGGTTGAATTGCTCAATGTGGATGGAGTCATTGCGACTTCTAAGAAAAATAGTATTGATTTTCAGGTTTTGACGGATTCATTGGATAGTTTTTATTTAAGTGCTAAGTTGCGACATGCTTGTTCTGCCATGTTTTATCAATCCGTTTTTAATCAGAGCTACGAGTTTCCGATGTTGGGCGACATATTGAGTGTTGCGGGGCAAGAGCAATTTTTAAAGATTCCATCTATTGCTATCTATTACCTGTTTATTAAGGTGATGCAGGATGGTGTCGAAGTTGATTTTGAAAAATTGAAAAATGTCTTGTTTGAGCAGAAAAATGTGTTGTCAAGCCATGAATTTCGTGAGATTTATACAATGGTGTTGAATTTTTATATTCGGAAAATCAATCAAAATCGATTAGAATTTGTGCCAGAAGCCTTGAGCTTTTATAAGGAAGGGTTGGGTTTGGGATTGCTTTTGGAAAATGGTTTTCTCACAATGTTTAAATATAGCAATATTGTTGCCATGGGGATTCAGCAAGGTGAACTAGAGTGGGTCGGGGAATTTATAGAAAAGAATAAGGCATTATTGAGGAAAAATACTCGTCTGGAGACTTATAGTCTAAATAAGGCACGGCTCGAATATCAATTGAAGCATTATGATCAAGCACTTGACTTGTTGACGGAGATTAGCTATAATGAGATTTTCTATGCCATTACGGCTCGGATAATAAAGATAAAAATATATTGGGAGCAAGGGGAGTTGGATATGTTGGATCATCAGTTACATTCGCTTAAGTTTTATCTGAAACGAAAAAAAGTGGTTGGGTATCACTACTACAAGCTTTGGACAAGTATTATTAACTATATTAGGAAGCTGGCTGCGGTCAATCCTTATGATGAAGAAAAGAAAAAGCGCTTAAGAGCTGCGATAGAGTCGGAAGAAATCCTTACGGAAAAAGCATGGTTATTGGAGCAGTTGGATAAGCTGTGATATTGGTGATGAGCCGGCAGGATGGGCTTTAGGTCGTCGGAAAGAATAGCGCTCCACAAAAAAAATATCTATTTTGCTCTAAATCCGTATCTTTACCGTGATGAAAAATTTATCCAAATTTCTTTTGGTCATCAGTATGATGATTTATGCCAATTTCTTGGTTGGACAACAACGAAACTTTCTGTCTTATTCCTTGCAGGATGGTTTGCCGCAAAGTCAAGTTTATGCGATAGCGCAAGATGGTGCTGGCTTTCTTTGGGTAGGGACACAGGGGGGCGGTCTTGCTCGATTTGATGGTAATTCGTTTGAAAGAATTGCACTGCCCTTGTCTGATAAATATATCAATGCGATGATTTCGACTGACCATGCGATGTGGATTGGAAGTAATACCGCATTAACTGTGTCAACAAAAGATACTACTTATCATGTGCAATGGCCTGATGGGGTTGCGCAAAAAGTAACCGCATTATCGGTTGATAATCAAGGTGTTGTGTGGGTTGGCACAGAAAAAGGATTGTATTTTGTGGACACTAAAAAAACACCTTTTCGGCTTAGGAAATATAAAAAACTAAAAAATGCCAATGTCCGTTCCTTCTTCTTCTCAGAAAAAGAGCAATGGGTGGCGACCAATGTCGGGGCTTGGCAGTTGAATGGCGAAGGGCGTTATTCGATTCAAAATGGATTGGAAAGTAATGATGTACATGTTGTTTTTAGGGATATTTTAGGTAGGCTCTGGGTGGCGACCTTTGATGGGCGCATTTCCTTATTTGATACGGAGCAAAATATCTCTTTGGGGGCGATTAAAATACCCAAAGGAGGCCATCCACAATTGATTGAGCAAGTTGATGACCAAATTTGGGTCGGTACGATTAATAATGGAATAGCAGTGTATGATGTCGATACTAGGAACTGGACATTTATTGATGAGCGGGTGGGCCTTGCGGCAAAAAACATAAAAATCCTTTTTAGAGATAGTTGGGATAATCAGTGGTTAGGTACTTCGGGTGATGGTCTGCTAAAAATGGTGGGACAGGAGTTTGTACATTTTGGTTTGCAGGCGGGGCTAAAAGGAGACAATATATATTCGGTATTTCGAGACCATCAGTCTCGTATATGGTTTTCAGAATCGGCTTATGGCGTTTCTGTTTTTGATAACTTAGGCTTGCATCACTTTGGCGCAAAGGAGGGATTTGCTAATGTGAAATGTAAGGCCATATTAGAAGATGGCAAGGGGCGTATATGGTTAGGTACAGATGGGCGTGGGCTGGCGTATCGAGATACAAGTGGGTTTCATTTCCTTACGGAAAAACAGGGCTTGCCAAGTAATTGGATTAATAGTACGGTGTTAGATTCTTTGGGGCATATATGGGTAGGAACTTATGGAAATGGTATCGCCAAGATTGTCGATAGAGATAGTCTAGGTTTTCATGTTTTTCCTTACGGGAAAGCCGAAGGGTTGCCCGAATTAAAAATACAAACACTAAAAATAGATAATGAAGGGCATTTGTGGTTTGCTACTCGTGGGGGTGTTGTAGGGTATTATGAGAATGACTTCGATGCCATTATTTTTAATCAGGATAATGGGTTGCCCAATGCAGCTATACGCACGATAGACTTTTATGAGCAACGGGTCTGGGTCGGCACTGCGGGGCATGGGATTTACTTTGCGGATTGGAGTCAGAAGCCTGTTCGTTTTGCGAAAGCGAAAGTAAGTAAAGATGTATCATTCGAGCAGATGTCCAAAAATATTTATCTGCTAAAGTTTGATAATAGTGGGAACTTGTGGGTTGGGACGGAGCGTGGGTTGAATCGACTAAAGTTGAATCATAGGTCGCAAGTTATTGATTATCAGTATTTTGGGCTAGAAGAAGGTTTTGTGGGAATAGAGACTTGTCAAAATTCCATCTGCGAAGGAGTCGGCAATGACTTGTGGATAGGTACGATGAATGGCTTGATGAAATACCAATTGACCAAGGAGTCTCAAGCCATTAATCCGCCGACTGTTCATTTTGATGATATACAACTTTTTTATAAGTCTCTAGCAGAAACGGACTATCGAAATTGGAGCCTTTCGGGTGGTGGTATTAAAAATGGACTTGTCTTGCCCTACAATAAAAATCACCTTGGGTTTAGGCTGTCTGGGGTCAATTTAGCACGCCCCAATAAAGTAAAATATCGCTGGCAATTGGCTGGTAGTGAAACAGAGTGGTCTCCATTGTTTTCGTCCAATAGTGTAAATTATGCCAATCTTGATCCAGGTAGTTATGTGTTTAAAGCGCAGACTTGTATAGATCTGACAAATTGCAGCCCGATTATTACGGCTTCCTTTACGATAGAGCATCCTTATTGGGAGACTTGGTGGTTTAGGGCTTTGGTAGGTTTTGGCGTGTTGTTGTTTGCTTTTCTGTTTTATTGGTTTCGAGTCAAGGCGATACGGCGGCAAGAACAAGCGAAAAGAAAGGAATTAGAATTAAGAAATCACCTTTTGACAGTTGAGCAAAAAGCCTTACAATTACAGATGAATCCCCACTTTATCTTTAATGCTTTGAATAGTATAAACGGGCTTGTGGCGATGAAGGATTTTGCGCAAGCAAGAAAACAGATTAATCGTTTTGCAGTTTTGATGAGACAGATTTTATCGAATTCCCGAAAGGAAACGATAAGTCTAGAAGAAGAGAAAAAGACTTTGGAAAATTATCTGACCATGGAGCAATTTTGTCGAGCAGATGTCTTTGAATTTGATATTTTGATGAGTGAAGGGCTAGATGTAGAAGAAATCGAAGTTCCGCCGATGATTATTCAGCCGTTTGTGGAGAATGCCATTATTCATGGGGTGTCGCATTTGGACAAAAAAGGGAAGATTAGGATTGATTTTTATCCGCAAGGGGAGATGTTGATTTGTGAAATTACAGATAATGGGGTCGGTCGCAAAAAATCCGCCGAACTCCGAAAAAAACGAAGCCCTAGCCATCAATCTACCGCAATGGCAGTGACCAAAGAACGATTAGATGCATTATTTGCCGAAAGGCGTGGAAAGTCAATAGAAATAACCGATATTGTGGACGCAAATGGAGCGGTGAAAGGCACAAAAGTCACACTCCGAATACCGATTTAAAACCTAAAAAATGAAAGCAATCTTAATTGATGATATGCCCCAAGCGCTGCAAGTATTGCGGGCAGATATAGAAGATGTGGCGCCAGATGTGGAGATTTTAGGCACTGCGGATAGTGTGGTGTCAGGGGCAAAATTATTGCGGAAAGCGCAGCCCGATTTAGTGTTTTTGGATATTCAGCTAGGAGATGGGACGGGGTTTGATATTTTAGAAATATTGCCCGAAATAAATTTTAAAATTATTTTTACCACTGCTTCGGATGAATATGCTTTGCGTGCTTTTCGGTTTGCGGCGGTAGATTATTTGCTGAAGCCGATTGACTTAGATGAACTAAAAAGTGCCATAGAGCGAGCACAGAGCCAATTGGAGACAACATCGGAAAGGCTGGATGTCTTGAAAGATACTTTTCGGAAGCCTGATGAGTTGCCGACACGGATGTGTTTGCACACGCAGGATAAGATAGAAGTTGTTGATATTCAAGATGTTGTGCGCTGTGAGTCTAGTGATAATTATACTGTTTTTTATTTTGAAAATGGCAAAAAGTTGATGGTGACACGCACCTTAAAAACTTTTGAAAAGCAATTAGAGAAGCATCAATTTTTTCGTTCGCACCAGTCTCATTTGGTAAATTTACAATATTTACAATCATTTGTGCGCACCGAAGGAGGATATTTGCTATTAAAAAATGGCCATCAAGTGCCTGTTTCTGTGCGTAAGCGCTCTGAATTGATGGGGATTTTGGAAGGGCTGTAAATCGTGCGGTTTGAGAAACCTTGCCAAGCAAAAGCATGAAAGATAAAAATACGAAGCAAGTAGTAGAACTAGGGTTTCTTAAACCTTTTTTGATCAATGGTTCGGTAAAAAAACAATACTCCGACGTAGCCTGCCACGCCTCCAACTTCTTCCTTGATTAAGGCAAAATTTGAAGGTGCTTGATGAGATATAAATTCTCTCT
>CAMZKG010000089.1 GCA_947311105.1 uncultured Saprospiraceae bacterium | reverse complement strand
TAGTAAAAGGTTTGCGAAACTTCGTAAAACTTGACAAACAAACATCAAATCTACCGCTCTAACCCAATGAGCAAGAGTTTTGTAAACCTTGGTCTTCCGGTTTGCGAAACTTAGTAAAAGGTTTGCGAAACTTAGTAAAACTAAAAAAACAAACATCTACCGCTCTAACCGTTGGGGCAAGAGTTTTGTAAACCTTTTTACCCTGAAACATCAAATCTACCGCTCTAACCGTTGGGGCAAGAGTTTTGTAAACCTTTTCTTGGAGACGTTTACCAAACGGCACTGTCCCCTTTTTGTGATATTCGTTCCTTCGAGACGTTTAGCAAACGGTACTAGAATTGTATGCCCAAAGTCAAAGAAATAGTACTTTTTTTCGTGTTTAAGACGGCGCCATTAGGTTTTAGATAGTTTCCTGTAAAGGGGCTGTATCCTTCCTTTCCTTGGCTCAAACGATAAGCTAAGTCCACAAAAAATCCAGTTTGAGAATAGCCGGCACCTACGCTATAGACTTTTTTGATTTCGTCGTCGCCATTAATTGCGGAGCCGTAGAGCCCCAGACCGCCCCGAAATCTTAAGGAATTATGGGCATATTCTCCGCCCATTCTAAAATTAAAAGTTTGTTGGAAGCTGGTGTCGATGGATTTGTTGAGTTCTTTCTCAAGCAGTCTGGTGTCTTCTGTGTTCAATTCACTGGTTAGATTGAAAGCACCTTTGGTGTAATCCACCATTTCTATATCTGCACTGATAAATCCTTTTCTACCAATGATGGCACCAATACTACCAATCGCACGCCATGGAGTTCTGACTTTGTAGTCAAAAACGCCATCATCAGGAGTCTCTTCGGCTGATGAAGTGCCGTTGGCATCCGTATATTGATAAGCCATTGTGTAAGAATAACTATCACTCAAGCTGATCCAAGTAGGGGTGTGTACGGCTAGCCCAGCCCTTACCGTAGGGTTTATTTTGTAGATCAATCCAAGTTTTAAATTGAGTCCTGTACCAGAAGTCGTTAAACTTTCTTCGTATCTTAGTTTGTCAAAATATAGGATGGTTTCGTTTTTGTCTTCTTCTGCATAGTTTTTTTCTTTTCTAAAATCAATCAATGCTACCCCCGCAGACAAGCCTACGGACAGTTTTTCTTCATAATTTCCCGCAAGGGCAATCGTCAACTCACCCATATTTCCCTTTTCGGATACTGTTTGACTGTGATAAAAAGTATCGGTTACGCCTACAAAATCTGACTCATAGTCGAAGTCATTGTTGTCATCATAAATGGCACTTACTTTTTGGGCTAGTCCAGCACCATAGATGTCCAGCGAACCAACATCATTACCACGGGCATCGTCCATGAATTTTTGGACTAAAGAGCCTTGAGCATCTCCTTCAAAAAAGAAATTGCGGTTGTAGGAGATTTGGCGGTTATAACCGAGAGAAAAATTCATCGTTTTCCAACGAATATTCTTCGGCCGACTCGTTAAAACCATGCCGATGTTGGGCAATTGCATGTACGATTTTACGGTATTATTTGTATTGTTGCCCAAAGTTGCGTCCGCATTGGTTTTGTCAAGACCGATGGTAATGTTAAATTCAGAATGGTAAAAACGACCTAGTCCTGCAGGGTTTTGTGTAATCGCTCCAAAGTCTGCTCCTAAGGCACTAATGGAGCCGCCAGCTCCGACAGTTCGTGCAGAACCATCTACTTCCGTTAAAGAATATTGAAGAATTTCAGTGTATGTTTGACTAAAAGCCCACTGGCTGGCTAGGGTTAGAGCAAATGCTAAAAAGTATTTTGTTGAAATATGGCGCATGATTTGTTTGATTTTGGACAAAAAAATAGCAGGGCTTGAACGGTCTGTTCGACCCTACTAAAATAAATATTTTGACAGTTGTTGCTTGCGCAAATGTATAAAAATCCAATGACTGAAGTCGTTCAATCACTGGAGTCTTTCGTTAGTTGCGTCCGCGACTTCGAGAAGAGCTGCGACTTGAACTCTTGCTGGATGAAGAAGAGCTACGTGTAGAGCTAGAACTTCGTGTGCTTCTAGATGGGCTAGAGCTTCTAGTGGAGCTTCTAGGTCTTGAGCTACGAGTACTTGTTGATCTAGTAGGTCTATTTTGCCTAACGGTACGAGTTCTGCGGGTAGGTCTTTCAGAGCGAGTACGAGTTGCTTTAGTTGATGTAGAACGACGGCGCCTTGTAGGCTTGGTCGCTCTCTTCCTTTGAGGACGTGACTCATAGTTGCTACGTGTACGTGTACGCTTGGTCGGGCGAGTGGTAGGCTTATGGCTTCTTGTCGCAGGCTGTAAATCTCTTGATCTAGTTGTTGCTTTTCGATTAGGTCTTCTAGTCGGAGTACTCTCCGCTCTTCTCTTTGTGACTTGTTGCTTGCGCTTAGTTGCACGAGTAGCAGGCGTCCTAGTAGGTGTATGATTAGGAGTTGTTGCTCTCACCCTGCTATTAGCTGTGTTTGCTTTCTTAAAAGGCGCTCTACTACCAGTCGAGCCACCATTAAAATTGCTTCTACTGCCAGTTGCTTTTGCGGCTTTTCTTACGGAAGAAGAATGACGTGGCCCATAATGAACTCCTTTGTTGTCAGAATAATTGTTACTGCTATAGTAATTGTTGGTGTAATAATTATTGCTGTAACTGTTGTAACCATAGCCATTGCCATAATATCCGCCACCGTAGTAACTACCATAGTAGCTATTGCCGCAGGAGAAAGGATCATTGTAAGAGTAGTAAGGATAATTGCCCCAAGAGTTCCAGCCATAGTTATTATAAACATTGACCATTAGGACGGGCCTGTTCCAAGCCCAAGAGTTATAATATCTTCTTTGTCTCCAAGAACGGTAAGGGCGGTACCGGTTGTTCATGACATAAATAGTTGTGCCATAATCATAATAAGGATCGTAGAAAGAATTATCTACATAGTAGTTGTCATAATATCCAAAACCACGATTGTGACGGTGAAATCTTCTAATTCTAGACGAATAATAGTAGTCATAGTCGTCGTTGTCAACATAGTCTTCTTCATAGTACTCATCATTCTCGTCATCGTCAGAGTCAGTAGAATTATAATAAGTAGTGTTGTTATCGTCGCCTGGCTGATAATACATATTATCTTGGGCGGAAAGCGATGCAGAGAAAATAAATCCCATCAGCGCGATCATGATTAGTTTGAAGTTCATATTTTTCATAATTGAATTTTTTAGGCAACTTAAATGATTAGTAACAATGAAAACTAATCTATTTTTTGGTTTGATAGAACATTGTTCCATTATTACAGTACGAAATTATTACTTTTGCACGACAAATACTGTTAATAACCTATTAAAAGACAGTACATTTGTGTTAAAAATGTTAAAAAATGGCCTTTTAGCCATTAAATAAAGGAAAATTCATGGGAAAAGAGATCACAAACAGAGATGAAAACTACTCACAGTGGTATTTAGATATTGTCAAAAAAGCCAATTTAGCAGAAAACTCAGCAGTTCGGGGCTGTATGGTCATCAAGCCACATGGCTTTGCTGTATGGGAGAATATGAGAGACCAATTGGACAAAATGTTTAAGGAGACAGGTCATGTCAATGCTTATTTTCCTTTATTTATCCCTAAGAGTTTTTTGAGCAAAGAAGCCGAGCATGTGGAAGGTTTTGCCAAAGAATGTGCCGTCGTTACCCATCACCGACTCATGAATGACCCTAATGGCAGCGGCGTCGTCGTTGATCCTTCTGCCAAATTAGAAGAAGAGTTGATAGTGCGCCCTACTTCGGAGACCATCATTTGGAACACCTACCGTGATTGGATTAAGTCTTATCGGGATTTGCCTTTGTTGATTAATCAATGGGCCAATGTCGTTAGGTGGGAGTTGCGGACTCGTCCTTTTATTCGAACCGCGGAGTTTTTGTGGCAAGAAGGGCACACCGCACATGCCACTCGTGAAGAAGCAGTCCTAGAAGCTAGAAAAATGCTAGATGTCTATGCGCAGTTTGCAGAAGAATATATGGCGATGCCCGTTATCAAAGGGGTAAAAACAGCTAATGAGCGGTTTGCTGGTGCAGAAGATACTTATACTATCGAAGCGTTGATGCAGGATGGAAAAGCTTTACAGGCTGGAACTTCTCACTTCTTGGGACAGAATTTTGCGAAAGCCTTTGAAGTACAATACCTTACGGAAAATAATAAATTGGAGTTTGTGTGGGCAACTTCTTGGGGGGTCTCGACTCGCTTGATGGGTGGGTTGATTATGACTCATTCGGATGACCAAGGTCTTGTGCTTCCGCCAAAATTAGCTCCTTACCAAGTGGTCATCATTCCTATCCCAAAGCCTAATGAAGAAATCGATGTCGCAGCGAATGCGGTCATGGATAGCTTGCGCAAAAAAGGCATTAAGGTCAGGTATGACCAAGATAAGAAAAAACGCCCCGGTTTTAAGTTTGCAGAGTACGAAATGCATGGTATCCCCGTGAGAATCGGTATTGGAAAAAGAGATTTGGCGAACAACCAAGTCGAAGTCGCTCGACGAGATACCAAAGAAAAAACTTTTGTGCCCCTAGATGGGTTGGATGCTTACATCGAAAATCTTTTAATCGAAATTCAGCAGAATTTATTGAATCGCGCGAAAGCCTTCCGTGATGAGCGTATCACCAAAGTCGATAACTTTGATGATTTCAAAAAAGTATTGGAGGAAAAAGGTGGGTTTATTTCGGCTCATTGGGACGGTACAACTGAAACAGAAGTGAAAATCAAAGAATTAACCAAAGCAACTATACGCTGTATTCCCTTGGATAACGAATTGGAAGAAGGCGTTTGCGTCTTGACAGGTAAGACAAGCAAGCAGCGGGTATTATTTGCGAAAGCTTACTAAAAGCCACACCCCGATTACTTTCCATAAACCCTAAACTTTTGGAAAGTAATCAAAACATCGTACATTTGTTTTTCGTTATACGTTTTGCGAAAGCCAACAATGAGTAGCTCTAAATGGAAGAAAATAAAAATAAAAAGCCGATTGATTCAGATATCGATAAGGAGTTAAACCCTGATTTGGAATCAACCACCCCCGAATCTCTTTCTAACGAAGATATCGAAGCGGCCATCGAAGCCGATAAAAGGGCATTGTCGGATGCCGCCGAAGAGACAATTAACGAATTGTCCCCCGCCCCGGTAGAGACAATTCACGAATTGTCTCCATCCGATCCCGAATTGTCCCCATTATCCGATCCCGAATTGTCCCCATCCGACCAAGAATTGTCCCCCGACAATCAGGAATCCCCAGAAAAAACACCCACAGAACCAACCCTGGTAGAGACAATTCACGAATTGTCTCCATCCGATCCCGAATTGTCTCCATCATCCGATCCCGAATTGTCTCCCACCCCCACAGAGAAACCCATAGAGACAATTCACGAATTGTCGCCCACACCCCCCAAACCCGCAACCCAACCAACCCCACCCACCCATCCCCCCAAAAAACCAAAAACCCTAGTAAAATGGATGTGGCGTTTAGCGATTGCGGGCGTGGTAGGAATTGCGGCAATGTTTTTTGCCTTAAGTTTTACAAATTTACCGACGTTTGATGAGTTAGAGAACCCCCAGTCGAAGTTAGCGACCAATATTTACGCAAGTAATGGCGACGTGCTAGGCAGGTATTTTATTGAGAATCGTGTGCCGGTGAGTTATGATCAGCTTTCGCCCAATATAGTGAATGCGCTCCTAGCTACAGAAGATTTACGTTATTATAAACATTCTGGGATTGATGCCCGTGGGCTGGCTCGTGCTATTGTATTTATGGGCTCTAAAGGAGGGGCGAGCACGATTACGCAACAGTTGGCAAAGTTGTTATATACCGATAGGACCGCTAGGAATATTCTTGATAGGCTTTTTCAAAAGCTCAAAGAATGGATTACAGCCGTCAAGCTAGAACGAAGCTATACCAAAGAAGAAATTATGGCAATGTATCTCAATAAGTTCAGTTTTATTAATGGGGCTTACGGGATAAAAGCAGCATCGGAGACTTATTTTGGTAAGGGGCAGGATTCGCTTAGAGTAGAAGAAGCGGCTGTTTTGGTCGGAATGCTGCAAAACCCTTCTTTGTATAATCCGCTAAAACGCCCTGAAAGAGTAATCGGTCGTAGAAATGTAGTCCTTCATCAGATGCTAAAATATGGCAAGATTTCACAGCCCGAATATGATAAGCTGCGACAGCTTCCGCTAAATATGACCAAATTTAATCGTTCTAATCACACTGAAGGCCCTGCCCCTTACTTTAGAATGGAGATGAGCAAGGAAGTGAACAGACTTTTGAAGTCCAAAGCCATTAAAAAACCAGATGGTACACCTTATAATATCTATAAAGATGGCCTAAAAGTCTATACGACCATTGACCCTGTGATTCAGAAATATGCCGAAGAATCTGTCACAAAAAAAATGGCGCAGCTTCAGAAAAAATATTGGAAAGAATGGAAAAAAGACGACCCCTGGACATATATTGACCCAGAAAAAGTCGATAAAGCTCAAGAAGCTGGAGAAGAGCTAGACGAAGAGATGTTGTTGAAAATTCGTGCAAACGCCTTGCGAAAATTGGTCACTCAAAGTAAACGATATGGCCAACTGAAAAATAAATACATTACCAAAAGTGTAGTTAAAATAGAAAGTGAATACGAAGGCTTGACCCTAAAGGATTACGACGTAGAACGGATGGTCAGAGAAGCCAAAGAGCCCGGTTATCTAAAAAAATTACAAAATGCCAAACTCGCTTCTGCCAAAAAAGTAGCCCTTTACAGGAAAATAATGAAGTCCGATAGCTGGATGACTCTTTTGGGGCAAGCGCGTAAGCTAGAAAAAGAAGCTAAAAAAGCTTTTGCCACCAAAACCAAAATGAAGGTCTTTGCTTACAATAAGCAAATGGAAAAGGATACCGTGATGACGCCTATGGACTCTATTAGGTATCATCGGATGATTTTGCAGACAGGTTTATTGGCTGTGGAGCCTTCTACAGGCTTTGTAAAAGCATGGGTTGGTGGAGTCAATCATAAGTATTTTAAGTTTGATCATGTGCGGATTGACCGCCAAGTAGGTTCTACTTTTAAGCCGTTTGTATATTCTACGGCTATTTTGTTGCAAGGGGTGTCTCCTTGTTTTAGAGTAGATGATGTGCCGCAGACGATCAGTCCAGGCGAAGGAAGTTTTCATCTAGAAAAAGATTGGACTCCTAGAAATGCTAATAATAAATATACTGGAGAGTCGCTTACGCTAAAAGATGGTTTGCGCAGATCTAAAAATACCGTCTCTGTATTTTTGATGAAACAATTGGGGAGCCCCATGCCGGTCGTGAATCTAGTGGATAATATGGGGATTAGCAAAAAGGCTAAGCGTAGTAATGGGCGTTATCGGATTCCACGTTCTCCGTCAATTTGTTTAGGGGCTGTAGATTTGCAGGTCTGGGAGATGGCTGGGGCTTATACGACTTTTGCCAATAATGGCGTGTTTGTTAGACCTGTTACCATCACCAAGATTGAAGACAAAAATGGTAAGCTTCTTTATGAGTATATGCCAGAAGAGCGCTCTGCACTCCCCGCTAATGTGAATTATGTAATGCTAGAAATGCTTAGATATAATCTTAGGGGGCTGGGGGCTTTTAACGGAATTAAAAGTCAAGTCGGCGGCAAAACAGGTACTACCAATGGGTATTCAGACGGATGGTTTATGGGCGTTACCCCTAATCTAATCGTAGGAACATGGGTCGGGGGAGAAGATCATTGGATTCATTTTAAAACGATAGCCAATGGAGCTGGTTCTAAGATGGCGCGCCCAATATTTATTGATTTGCTAAAAAAGCTCGAAAAGAATCCAGATGTTTATGATGTTAAAGCTCAATTCAAAAAGCCAAGTGGAAATATCGGTATTGAACTTGATTGCTCCAAATATGTGGATCCAAGCGGTGGCAGTGGCGACGAGTTTTTTGACGACATTGAAAGTAAGAAAGACTCGGTTCAGAGTCAGGATGGTTTTGGGGATGATCCTTTCGGGGATGATAACGGGCTTTAAATTTAATTTTTGAACTTATACATTTCATCCTTACCGAATCAAAGCACACGCAATGAAACCCTCCCTTACCATACTGTCCTTGTTTTTTGCATTCGTCTTTTTTCAGTGTATTCCTGCAGTGGAAATCGATCCTGGAGAAATTAATATCAATTTTAGCGACAAGTCTCTCCAGCATGTGGTTGATATGGCTGATAGGCAAGTAAAAGATAGCTTATTGGCGTATCTTTCTAGTGAATCACCGACCATTAGATATGCTGCTCTAAAAGGTTTTGCCGCAATGAAAGATAGTACGGTGCTAGATGAAGTGGCCGTGTTATTGGATGATCCTATCGAAAAAAACCAAAGTTTAGCTGCTTACACGATTGGATTGATGCAAAGTAAAGCTGGAGTAAAGTATTTAACGAATGCTTTTGTGAGCTCAGACACGGTGAGTGCAAGACGTCCACCCAATGAGTGGGTGCTCGAAGCGCTTGGTCGATGTGGTGATTTGGCGGTCTTGAAAAACTTAGCATCAGTAAAGACTTTCTTGCCTAGGGACACCGCTTTAGTAAATGGCAGGAGTAAGGCGCTATATCGTTTTGCCTTGCGGCAAATGGTCGTGCCTGAAGGAACTAAGCTTATGTTTCAAGTGGCTATGGACAAGCATTATCCGCCGGTAGCTAGGTTGTATGCTGCTGCCTACTTGGGGCGTACAAAGTCGATCACCTTTGATGTGAATGAATCTCATAAGCTATTAAAAGCTTTTACCCAAGGTACTGAACAAGAAAAATTATTTTTTGCGCAAGCTATCAAAAAGACAACAGATTCTACGTCGCTGAGCTTACTAAAAAATAAACTGCCTATCGAAAAAAACTCAAGTGTAAAAGCTCAAATTCTTCGGTCGTTAAGTGATTTGCCTTACGACAAAATTAAAGAAACCTTTTTTGATGCTTTAAAATCGGATGAAACCGAAGTAAATATCACCGCCAATGATTGGGTTGTTGAGCATGGGGTGCGTAAAGATGCTTTTGAGTATTACCAAATGGCTAAAGATACGTCCATCAACATCTTTTCGAGAGTCGCATTATTGAGTGCAGGCTTGAAAAGTGTGTATAGACTGGATACGGTGGAGTTAAGGGCGATCAACCGCACCCTAAGAAATACTTTTGTGCAAACTAAAAAGCCCTATGTCAAGGCAAAGATATTACATGGGTTAGCGGAATTTCCTTGGAATTATCGCTTCATCAAGAGAGAGTCCGTTGGTTCTGATTACAAGGTGGTGCAAGTTGCAGGAATTGAAGCACTCGATCAGTTATTGAGAAGTGAAAACTATTTAAAATCTGTCGGCACTTATCGTAAGGGGATGAAGGGGGATTTGTCTAAGTTTTTTATGGAAGCCTTGGAGTCTGGGGATGTGGGCAAAAGAGCCGTTGCCGCTATTGCGCTTCGCAACCCTGATCCTGAGTTTAGGGCCTATGTCACGGATACTGCAAGTATCTTCCGAATGAAAATGGCCGTCTCTGGGAAGCCAATTGATATTGAATCGCATAACGAGATATTAAAAACCATTGCAGAGCTGAAAGGAACGCCGTATGAGCCGATATCCCCAGTTTATAATCATCCTATTGGTTGGGCTGAATTAGAAGATTTAGATAAAGATTTAAAAGTAGTGATGACCACGACACGGGGGAACATTGAGATTGAATTATTTGTCGATGAATCCCCTGGTACTGTTGCTAATTTTATTAAAGAAGCCAAACGAAAATATTATAACAATAAAACTTTTCATCGCGTTGTTCCAGGGTTTGTGATTCAAGGTGGTTGTCCACGAGGCGATGGGTATGGCTCTTTGGATTATACGATTCGTTCTGAGTTTTTTCCATATAATTATGACGACGCAGGCTATATTGGGATGGCATTAGCTGGGAATCACACAGAAGGAGTGCAGTTTTTTATTACGCATACTGCTACGCCGCACCTAGATGGTAATTACACCATCTTTGGTAAGGTCACAAAGGGGATGGATGTCGTGCATAAGATGAATGTTGGAGACGAAATTTTGACAATTAATATCGGCAAGTAAGGTAAATTACGGAGGTGGCAGGCTACGTCGGACTATTTGTTCTTTTTTCCGTAGCTGTTTAGGCGGCCCTATTTTTAGGCAAAAAGCAGGCACTAAATGTGCCCAGCTCAAAAGTCTAAGTTCTTACCATGCGTATTTAGCCATTTTTCTTTTTCCTTATAGTCTGGCATTGCTTTGGCGACGATCGCCCAAAATTTAGGGGAGTGGTTCGCTTCCTTAAGGTGTGCTAACTCGTGAATAATAACATAGTCTATCACATCATCAGGAGCGAAAAGCAATCTAGAAGAAAAATTGAGATTTCTTTTTGATGAGCAGCTGCCCCAGTTGGAGTGGTTGTATTTGATACTGATTTTATTGATCTCTTCTTGAAAAAAAGTATCGTTTATTTCATGAGTTTTTAGGAAAATATCGGGCAGAAAATCATGAGCAACGAGCCGGCTGATAAGCTTTTTAGCAGCTTTATGGCGATCGTTTTCTGGAGCATGAGCCGAAAGCTTCAAAAAGATGGTAGTACCTTGGATGTTTCCGCTATGATTCTTTTTGTCAAGGAGTTTGATGTCTATGATATAAGTACGTCGCCCAACAGTAAGTGTGTCGCCAGTATGATAGGATTTGATATGAAACCGGTCTTTTAGCTCCGGTTTCTCATCAAAAATTTTTTTGACCCAGCCTTTGACAAACTCAATTTGTTCGGTAAGTTCTTTTTGGCTGATGCCATAGGGCACACGTAAATTGATGCTCTTTCGAGCAATCGAAAAACGAATATCACGCCTATGCTCCACCCATACATCTAAGGGTAGTTTCATTCCGTTAACTTCGATTTGGGTCTTTTGTTTCATTTTTAGCCTTTACGTTTTGTGTAATCAGCCATCAAGTCAGTTAAAACCTTTACACTGCTTCTAGGCATGGCGTTGTATATAGATGCCCTAAAACCACCGACAGACCGATGTCCTTTGATGCCGACAATTCCATTAGCTTCGGCTTCCGCCAAAAAGTCAGCTTCTAGCTTCGGGTTGGTTATTTGAAAAGTGACATTCATTAAAGAGCGATCTCTGTTGTTGGGTATATTGGGCGAGAACAAAGGATTAGTTTCGAGTTCTTTATAAAGCAGCTTTGCTTTAGACTTGTTCAAGCGCTCCATTTTTTCTACCCCGCCTTTTGCTTTGAGCCATTTTAGCGTAAGCATACTTACGTAAATAGGGTAGGCAGGGGGTGTATTGAACATGGAGCCTTTTTTGACGAAAGTCCGATAATCTAAAAGCGTCGGGATGTGGCGTTTGACCGTCCCAAGCATATCATCTCTAACAATAACAACGGTTACACCCGCAGGTCCAAGGTTTTTTTGAGCACCTGCATAGATAAGCCCAAATTTTTCAACATCAATCGGACGACTCAAAAAATCCGATGACATGTCGCAAATGATAGGAAGGTCTCCTTTCGGAAAATGTTGTATTTGAGTCCCGTATATAGTATTGTTGCTGGTCAGGTGAAGGTATTTGCCCTTATTCGGTGTTTTATATTTTGGGATATAGTTAAAGCCTTTGTCAGCGGAAGATGCTAATTCGACTAAGTTTCCAAAGTGATTAGCTTCCGCAATGGCTTTGGTGGACCAAGTGCCAGTGTTTACGTAATAAGCCGTTTCATCTTTATTCAATAGGTTCATAGGAATCATGAAGAATTGGGAACTGGCGCCACCTGTCGTAAATAAGACATGATAATTGTCTGGTAGGTTCAATAGTTCTTTGATTAATGCTTCTGCTGTTTCTATGACTTTTGTGAAATCTTTTGAGCGATGGGAGATTTCTAAGACGGAGAGACCAGAATTATTAAAGTTAAGAACTCCCTTGGCTGCTTCCTTGATAACTTCTTTGGGGAGGATGGCGGGGCCTGCGTAAAAATTGTGCATTTTCATATTAACTAGATTTTGAAGGCAAAAGATAAGGAAGATGCGATGATCTACCTACTGATTAATTGGACTGCAATATTAATCATTAATTCTATGAAAGATGGGTAAAAGTGTATAGAAAAAAGGAATGGATGTATTTAGTGGGGTGACTAAAGTACTTAGTTGGCAATTGATGTCTAAAATTTTTTAAAAAAAGTTTTTATCATAACCTATTGATAATCAATAAGTTATTGTTTTTGTCAAAAAAAAAGTTATTCAATTTTCAAGAAAAACTTGCGTGGTAATAAAAAGAGTTCTATCTTTGCAATCCCTTAGCGAAAGAGCTAGTGGGAAAAGAAAAAGTTCATTGACAGAGGAATAAGAATATTAGATTAAGGCCCGTTGAAGAATATTCAACTATGGAGAGTTTGATCCTGGCTCAGGATGAACGCTAGCGGCAGGCCTAATACATGCAAGTCGAACGGTAACATGTCCTTCGGGATGATGACGAGTGGCGCACGGGT
>CAMZKG010000088.1 GCA_947311105.1 uncultured Saprospiraceae bacterium | reverse complement strand
GTGAGTGACTCAACCAGCGAGCGAAGCGAGTGACTCAACCAACGAGCGAAGCGAGTGACTCAACCAACGAGCGAAGCGAGTGACTCAACCAGTGAACAAAGTGAACCCAACAATGACCATAATATTCGACATAGGAAAGACCAATAAAAAGTGTTTTGTTTTTGACAAAGACTTCAAGGTGTTGGCGCAAGTAGAGACCACTTTATCTGAAAAATTCGATGAAGATGAGTTTCCGTGTGAGAATCTACTCGAACTAAAAGGGTGGATTTTTAAGACCATGCATCAATTAAGAGAACAAGGCTATAAATGGAAAAAAATTAATTTTTCGACTTATGGCGCTTCCTTGGTGCATGTCAACAAATTTGGATTGACCAATTTGCCCTTGTACAATTATCTTAAACCGATGCCAGCCGGTGTGTTGGATGATTTATATGAGATGTATCCCAAAGAGCAGTTGGCTTTAGAGACATCATCCCCACCATTGGATATGCTCAATTCGGGTTTTCAGTTATATTGGCTGATGAAAACGCAATTTGATTCTTTCATGGATATTGTTCACAGTATGCATTTGCCCAATTATTTGTCCTATTTATTTCATGACTTACCCGTCGCTGATTATACAAGTATTGGCTGTCATACGGCGCTATGGGATTTTGCGAAAGCAGATTATCATGAATGGGCTTCTACTCAAGGTATTTCTTATTTATTGAAGCGGCCTATGCCAGCTACGACAACTTTTCCGTCCTTGGGTGGGGGTTTAGAAGTGGGAATAGGAATTCATGATAGTTCGGCGGCTTTAGTGCCATATTTGGTGGGGGAGTCAGCGCCATTTATCTTGATATCTACGGGTACATGGAGTATTACGCTCAATCCTTTTAATCAGGAGTCTTTGACAATCAAAGAGTTAGAGCAAGATTGTCTAGAGTTTTTGACGATGAATGGCGACAGGGTCAAGGCAGCAAGACTATTTTTGGGTAATGCTTTCGCAAAACAGATAGATGTCTTAAACCCACGTTTTGGGCACAGCAATGGCGCTTACAAAAAAGTCGTTTTTGACGAAAGTCTATATCAAAAAGTGAAAGGAAATAATCATAAATATTTTAGATTAGCGTCCTTGGGAGAGCCTGAGTTGAGAGATAAAAATCTGAAAGATATTACATCCTTTGAATGGGGCTATCATCAATTAGTTTGGGAATTAGTCCAATATCAAATAAAAAGTATTAAATTAGCCATTGGTAAGACCCAGGGCATCAAAACCATCTATGTTGATGGGGGTTTTTCCCAAAATGATGTCTTTTGCCAAATGTTAAAATTGGAACTACCAGATTTTGTATGGAAGAGAACCCAATTAGCGGCGGGATCGGCTTTGGGCGCTGCAATCGCTATAAATATGGACGCTTTTACTCCAGAGCACTTCCATAAAATTTTGAAAGTGGAGATGATTTAATTAAGAAATTATGCGAGTTGGCTTGTTTATACCGTGTTATATAGATCAGTTTTATCCTGAAGTGGGTATAGCGACTTATGAGTTATTAATCAAGCTTGGATATGATGTGACTGCGCCCATGTCAGCGACTTGTTGTGGGCAGCCGATGGCCAATTCAGGGTTTGAAGGCGAAGCCAAAAAAGTATATCATCATTTTGTAGATGATTTTGCGGAGTTTGATGCGATTGTGATGCCTTCGGGGAGTTGTACGATGCATGTAAAAGAGCATTATACCAACATCAATCAGACCAAAGATGTGCGCCATGTACGAACTAATACCTACGATTTGGTTGAGTTTCTAATAAAGCATGGAGTAAAGAAGCTACCCAAAGTTGAATTGAAGGCAAAAGTAGCCTTACATACAGGATGCCATAGTTTGCGGGGGTTGGGGATTGGGCATCCGTCAGAATTATATGGTCAACCGACTTCCGCCTTGCGGCAAATATTAAATCATGTCAAAGGATTAGAATTTGTAGATTTGGACAGACCAGATGAATGTTGTGGTTTTGGGGGAACTTTTGCAGTTACTCAAGAAGCCATTTCGGTAAAAATGGGACAAGATAAAGTAGAGGATGTAAAAAGAACGGGTGCAGAAATATTGGTCAGCAATGATATGTCGTGTTTGATGCATATTGAAGGCATTTTGCGTAAGCAGGGAGAAAAAATAAAAATCATGCACATCGCCCAAATTCTTTCCCCTGTGGCAGAACACCCGTAGAGCCGAACGGCCGTTCGGCTTCTGTGGCAAGATAACCAATTTGTCCACGAACGGCCGTTCGGCTTCGTGACAAGATATATATTATGTCCATCGAACGGCCGTGCGGCTTCTGTGGCAAGAAGTCCATTTACGTAAAAGAAAATAGATGACAAACCATCCAAAAAACGCAGAAGAATTCATTAAAGATACCGATCGAGTAGATTGGCATGATGCGGCCTTGTGGCATGTGCGACAAAAGCGGGACATCGCAGTGGATACAGTGCCCGAATGGGAAGAATTACGGAATATTGCTGCCCAAATAAAGGCCCACACCTTAGCCAATCTTCGTTCCTATCTCCTTGATTTTGAGCAAAATGCGATGGCTAACGGGGTGGAAGTGCATTGGGCAAAGGACGCAGAAGCGCACAATCAAATCGTCCTAGAAATCCTACAAAGAAACAACGTAAAAAAAATAGTTAAAAGTAAATCCATGCTCACCGAAGAGTGTGGGCTTAATCCTTTTTTGGAAGGTCGTGATTTTGAAATAACCGACACCGATTTAGGAGAGCGCATCATCCAAATGCGTCAAGAGCCGCCTAGTCATATTGTCTTACCAGCGATACACATCAAAAAAGAAGAAGTCGGTGACCTTTTCCGCAAGGAGCTCGGAGCCGAACCAGGAAATAATGATCCGGCCTATCTAACCAATCAGGCACGCATCCACTTGCGTGAAAAATTCTTGCAATGTGATGCAGCCATCACAGGCGTTAATTTTGGGGTGGCTGATACGGGCGAAGTAGTGGTCTGTACCAATGAAGGAAATGCTGATTTGGGGGTACACTTGGCGCCTATTACGATACATTCGATGGGTATAGAGAAGTTGGTCCCAAGGCAAAAAGATTTGGCTGTTTTTATTCGGTTGTTGGCTCGAAGTGCTACGGGGCAACCCATTACGATTTATACTTCGCACCATAAAAAAACGGCAAAGGGTGCTGAAAAACACATTGTTTTGGTCGATAACGGCCGCTCTAAGCGACTAGCAATGGAAAAATATCGCTCTTCACTCCAATGTATTCGGTGTGGAGCGTGCATGAATACTTGTCCGATATATCGGCGGAGTGGGGGGCATAGTTATCATTTTACGATACCGGGGCCGATAGGCTCTATATTGGCACCCGCCACTGATTTGAAGGCATATAGTGACTTGCCATTTGCATCGACTTTGTGTGGATCTTGCGGGGATGTTTGTCCTGTCAAGATAGATATACCCAATCAATTATACCTTTGGAGACAGGAGATTGCCGAAGCGGGCGCACTGGAAGGCAAACGAAAATCCATGAAGGCCGCATCAAAATTATTAGCGAGTCCAAGAAGCTATCGCAACTTTGGGTGGTTGATGCGTTTGGGTTTGCGTTTTATGCCTAACTTCCTGATAATCAACCGATATAATGTTTGGACGAAGGGTAGAGATTTGCCCAAACCGCCCAAGCAATCCTTTAAAGACTGGTACAAGAAAAATCAACGATGAGCAGAAAAGATATTTTACAAAGTCTGGAGAGCAGTCCGTTCAAAGGTCCTGCATTACCCGATTTTAATTTTGGGGTAAAGAATCCAACAAATCTCTTGGAGCGATTTATTGCTTCCGCAAAAGCGAGTGCATCGCATATACTCGAAACAAATGACTTCAATGACCTGACGGCAAAATATAGTCGAGTCATCAATCTATCCAATCAAATTAATTACAAAGGATTATTCCTAGACGGAATCAACTCCCCTTTTGAATTAAACGACATCGACTTACTAGTAATAGATGGCGCTTTTGGGGTAGCTGAAAATGGGGCTATTTGGGTCAATACCGATGTATTACCCTTTAGAGTACTACCTTTTATTGCGGAGCATTTGGTGATTTGCATCAAAAAAGAAAATTTAGTCGCCAATATGCATGATGCTTACGCAAAAATCCAATCGGATGATTATGGTTTTGGGGTCTTTATTGCGGGCCCTTCCAAAACCGCTGATATTGAACAGAGCTTGGTGATTGGGGCGCAAGGCCCACGGAGTCTTGGGATTTTGTTTTGATATCTAGCAATTGTTTTACTAGAAGCTAGAGCGCGGGAAGTCGAGCCGAACGGCCGTTCGGGTATCTAGCAATCGGTTTACTGGAAGCAAGATCGTGGGAAGTTGAGCCGAACGGCCATTCGGGTGTCTAGCAATCGGTTCTAGTTTCTGGATGCTGTTACTGGACACTAGATGCTGGTTACTGGGAAGTCGAGCCGAACGGTTATTCTGGCATCTAGCAATCACGTCTTTTTCAATCCCATCCATTTGAACGCCAAAGGCAAATTGAACGCCAAAGGCAAATGAACTTCCAAAGGACAAAATGAACGCCGCAGGCAATTGAACGCCAAAGGCAAATGAACGTCCAAAGGACAAATTGAACGCCGCAGGCAAAAAAGGCATCAAGCCCGCTTAGCTTTTTCCCAAATAACGCTCTGATTTCCCTTCATAAAGCGGAAAAAGCCTTTAAACATCGCATAATTCATCATGCAGAAGTAAAAAGGAATAAATAGCGCCTTTATTTTAATGCTTTTCTTTTCAAGCAACCAACCTAAAGTAGCGGCTCCATAAAAGGCAATTTGGGCATACATAATAAAGGTATAGATACCTCCTGTTTTTTGCGCAAGCCAAATATTCAATAAAAAGATAATAGGCAAAGCCAAAGGAGCTAAAGTCCAACGTAATACCCGATGAGACACATATTGGAAGGTCAACCAACCATGCTTAAAAGGATTGAGTAGGGGGGAGAGCCAAATAATCGACTGGATACCACCCGCTGCAATCCGAATTTTGCGCTTTAATTCTTCGGCGATAGAAGCAGATTGACCTTCTTCGGCATAAGCTTGTGGCTCATAGACCACTTTATTGCCAGCTGCAGCAATACCCATTGTCATGACAAAGTCTTCTACGATGGCATTTTGTGGGACAGGTTTGTACAGGCTAGTACGAATGGCAAATAACTCCCCAGCCGCCCCAACTACAGTATGAAACTCAGAATCTAGCCGCTTCAAAAAAGATTCATATTTCCAATAAAAACCTTCCCCTGCTTTTGCGGAAGCCTTGCCATCTATTTTGACCTTCTTTTCGCCGGCAACGGCACCTACATGATCATCATGAAAGTGGCGAACCATCATTTTGATGGCAGCACGATTCACATCGGTATTGGCATCTGTAAATATAGTGATAGGCGTTTGGATCATGGGCATGATGCGCTTGACCGCGGCAATCTTCCCTTTTCTTTCAGGTTTGTGTAATAATTTCCATTGAACACCATCAGGATAGTTATAATTCTGAATAATGTCAGGAGTGCGATCGCTACTCCCATCTGTGACAAAAAAGAAAGTGATTTTTTCCTTAGGATAGTCAAAATCTAAGCAATTTTCGATTTTTTCCTCAATCCAGTCCTCTTCATTGTAGGCTGCCGTCACAAAAGTCACTTCTGGGACATAGTCCTTGTCGTAAGAGTTTTGTTGAGAAAACAGCCTTTTTATCTTTACAAGCAAAAAAAGTAGTATTCCATACCCAAAATAGGCATAAAATACAATGAAAATCAGAAACCAAAATATATAAATACCCATCTATCGTGTTCTAAGTGGTTGATTGTGTGCAAATATACAGAATATTACGGTACTTATCCAAAATCAGTCCAATTCCTTATTTGTGACAGGCATCATAATAAAAAATATCTATTTTTTGAATTGAAAAATGTGGTATCTTATTCAAAAACGGTTTATCTTTGTCCATGTAAGCTGAGTGACTTGATAGAACTTGTGCTTATACCCTCCGATTACATTTAGATCCCTCGCATTTTTTAAATGCATTACTGGCTTGTTATGAGCGGTTTATTACTGTTTATAGTGAGTATGGAAAAAATGTAAACCATAATTGGGTTATAATGAAACACGGAGAACCAACTATTTTGATTATTGACGATCAGGCAAGCATTCGCTTTTTGCTTGGATCTTTTCTTAAAAATGAATATCGAGTGATAGGCTTTGAAGATGGCTTTTCGGCCATGCAATGGCTTGTAAATGCTAATTTCCCAGATTTAATTTTGCTAGATTTAGATGTACCGCGATTGTCGGGTCTAGACTTCCTTGCACAAATTAAAAAATCGGGCTTCTTTCAAGATATCCCTGTAGTGATTATTTCTGGAGACCATGCTCCAGAGACCATCGAACATTGTAATCAACTTGGGGTGAAGGCGTATTTGACTAAACCTTTTGACCCCATGAAATTAAACGCGATTGTTAAAGATGTTTTTGACGAAAACTCTAGCCAATTGCAACCGAAACATGAAACCACTCAGCTTTTTTCTAAGTTGACAGCAAGACTACGCAAATAGCCTTGTGTATTTGAGAACCTACCCTGAATTATTAACAAAACAACAACAATTTATTTGAACAAAAATTTACAAACAATGAATAACCTTAATCAAGAAAGGGCGGGTACTCTTTCCAAAGTATTAATGGTTGGGTTCCCTATCCCTGCAGATTCTTTTATTGAGAATCATAGTTTAATCGAAAAAGAAGGTCGCACGCTTGTTGACTTTCACCATCCCCTAGAATGTCTTAGCTATTTGCAATCTGAAGGCGCTAAGGATGTTTATGCCATTTTAATTGATTTGCCGACCATAGAGAAGGATGAGTTTAGATTCCTGCAGGCTTTGACCAAAAGCGAAGACTTGGAAGCTATTCCTGTCATCGCTATTGCGCCAGGGTGGGTAGAAATCGACCGTAAGGCTTTGATGCTCAAAGGATTAGATGACTGTTATGTCGAGCCAGTTGATTGGTTGAAACTAAGATCAAGAATCGATTTCCTGAATTCCTTTAAGATCCATAAAAATCTTAAATATGAATTTTCTGCCACAGAATACAAGATTCCTTTGGGAAAACGTATTTTTGATATCGCATTCTCTCTGGTGGCTTTGACTTTATTGGCAATTCCATTTTTGATTATTGCTATTATCATTAAGTTGACCTCTAAAGGGGATGTCTTTTACTTATCTGATCGGGCAGGTACGGGTTACAAGATTTTCAAGTTTATCAAGTTTCGGTCTATGGCCGCAGGTGCCGACCAACAAATCAAAGACTTGGCTCATCTAAATAATTATGAAGATGGAGAAGAAGCTGTCTTTGTGAAGTTAAAAAATGACCCAAGGGTCACCAAAATCGGAAAAATTATCCGCAAGGGGAGTATTGATGAGCTGCCGCAGCTGTTCAATGTCTTAAAAGGTGATATGTCTATCGTCGGTAATCGCCCATTACCATTGTATGAAGCAGAAATGTTGACCAAAGATGCTTGGGCGGCACGTTTTATTGCGCCAGCAGGTTTGACAGGATTGTGGCAAACGGCTCCAGGCGGCAAGGTGAATGTTAGCAACGAAGACCGTATCCAATTGGATATCGAATATGCCAATAATAATTCTTTTTGGACAGATTTAAAGATTATAGCTAAGACGTTGCCTGCCATGTTGCAGCAAGGTGAATAAGCAGCCAAAAATACTGTAAACAAAGGGGAAGCGTAAGTTTCCCCTTTGTTTTGCCCAAATTCCCTATTAGACTTTCGCCAATATCCAATTACCACCTTGAAAATCAGTACATTTGCACGATTTTAGTAGTGTGTTGATTGTCAAAAACCGATTTCTAAATGTCCAAACCTATCGTCAGTTTTATTACCGTCAATTTTAATCAATTGGAAGTGACGCTCGAGATGATTCAATCCATCTACGATACGACTACGCTCCCTTTTGAAGTTATTGTCGTGGATAATGCGTCCAAGGTGGATCCTAAGGATGCTCTGGCGAAGCAGTTTCCAGATGTAATCTATATCCAATCTGGCGGCAATCTTGGTTTTGCGAAAGCGAATAACCTAGGTGTAGATGCTAGCTCGGGCGAATATCTATTTTTTGTCAATAATGACACGGAGTTGACCGATGCGCTTGCGCAAAATTTGGTGGACTTCCTTGCGGAAAATCCCAAAGTAGGCGCCGCAACTCCTTTGATTTGCTATTTTCCGGAAGGGGAGAAAGGTCAAAATGACATCATCCAATATGCCGGAACCACCGAATTAAGCCCCATTACAGGGCGCAATCGAACTATCGGCGAAAAAGAAATTGACCGAAACCAATACAATCAACCCACCGAAACGGCCTACGCACATGGTGCCGCTATGATGGTGTCGCGCAAAATTATTCAGGAAGTCGGGGCTTGGCCCGAAGAATTTTTCTTGTACTACGAAGAGTTGGACTGGTGCGAGCAAATCAAAAAAGCAGGCTATAAAATCTTTGTCCTGCCAACCACCAAAATCTACCATAAAGAAAGCCTAACTATTGGGCCTGAAAGTCCGTTAAAAGTCTTTTATATTAATAGAAATCGTGTTTTGTTTATGCGTCGGAATCATTCTTTTATGTCGTTAGTGCCTTATTTTGTATTTTTGTGGCTGGTAACGTATCCCAAAAATATCATCACTTACTTACTAAGGGGTAAAAGCAAGTTGATGAAAGCTTTTAATAGGGGGGTCTGGTGGAATGTTTTTCCGAAAGGAATCGGTGACCCATATTTGCCAAAATAAATCAATCAACATGAGTTTTATTATTTGGATATATTCGATTATTGCGGGCATTTTGTCCTTCTTTTTGTTGTTGCCCTTTTGGACGACCATCTTTGCCGCTATATTTGGTAGCGAAAAGCTAAATAACAAGAAAAATAATACGGAATATGACTATGGTGTCATCATTACGGCCTACAAAAATGTAAAAATTGCCCAGGGTTTGGTCAAGTCGCTGCTTGCGCAAAAATACGACAAACTCCATATTTATTTGGTGGCAGATGAATGTGACCCTGCGGATTGGGATTTTGAACACGAAAAATTAACGGTGTTTTTTCCCGACCCATCATTGCGCCTAAAGGCAAAGTCCATCATCCATGCCATGGAGAGTTTTGTGCGGGAGCATGATTATACGGCGGTATTTGATGCCGATAATTTGGCGCATCCAGACTTTTTTAAGGTTATCAATAATTATGCGCAGCACGGTCACCGCTCGATACAAGGGCAGCGTACCGCCAAAAATTTAAACACTAAATTTGCTGCTGCCGATGCACTCGGAGAATTTTATAAAAATCATATTGATCGTTATGCGCCTTACCTAATTGGCTCATCTTCAGTGATTTCGGGGTCAGGGATGGCGGTCGAAACTAAACTCTACTGGGATTATTTGATGGGAGATGACATCCAGCAAGGAAAGGAACAATGGAAAAAAATGCTTCAAGAAGATAAGATTTTACAGAACTTCTTGCTCCGAAAAAATGAAAAAATCGTCTATGCGATGGATGCCATTGTCTATGACGAAAAAGTGACCACAGGTGAGCAGGTGGAGACCCAGCGTAGCCGCTGGCTGTTTTCGTATTTTCAAAATTTTCCCAATTCACTCGGCATTATTCGTCGGGGGATTATGGGGTTTAGTTGGAATCAACTGCTTTTTGGTTTGATTACCATCTCGCCGCCGATGTTTATTCTGATGTTTGGCTCGTTGGCTTTTGGATTGTTGGGTTTGTTGATAGCGCCAGCTGTGGCTATTTCTCTTTGGATATCGGTGGTGATCTTTGTATTAAATATTTTCTTGGTTTTGAAATTGGCGAAAGCCCCGAAAGAAGTTTGGGCAGTGGTGATGAGCTTGCCTTCATTTGTGTGGAAACAATTGACTGGACTATTTAAGATGAAGGATCCCAATAAGAATTTTAAGCATACCGAGCATACGGTGGATGTGGATATTGATGATGT
>CAMZKG010000087.1 GCA_947311105.1 uncultured Saprospiraceae bacterium | reverse complement strand
CTTGTGCTTTTTAAGTAGCCGCTGGCGGGGCCAAATTTGGTAAAGTCCCAAAGAAACAGAACCAACATTAGTCAAATTTGGGGGTGGAATGCACAAGCCAGCAGTTTTTGGCACAAGTCAAATTGGGGGTGGAAACGCTCACCCCCAAAAAAAGCACCTTCAAATAACTTGAAGGTGCTTTTTACTATTGGGTTCTGACCGTTAAACCGATATATCGCTATACCGTATCTTATTGCTTAATAAAACGGACGGTCTCCACGAAGTTACCGTTAGCTACGCGTGCAAAATACTGCCCATGAGCAAAAGTTGCTGCATCAATTTCCATACTAGAAGAACCAGCGTCAATAACGGCATCATACACCCGCTGTCCCACTAAGTTAAAAATCGTCACACGTCCAACTGTCTCCATTGGCTCCAAGCTCAATGTCATGATGTCTTTCACTTGTGTAGGGCGGATAGTGGTTGTACCTGTTCCCTTAAAGTCCACGCTGACCACATCAAAAGTCTCTGATTGACCGTCATAGTCGGTTTGTGCTAGGCGGTAGTAGTTCGTACCACGCATCGGAGTCTTGTCAAAAAACGCATACTTTTGAGTCGTCGTACTATTGCCTGCACCAGCCACGGTACCAATCGCTTCAAAACGCTGCCCATCAGTCGAACGCTCTATCGTGAAGTAGTCGTTGTTGATTTCTGTGGCGGTCTCCCAGGATAGGGATACTTGGTTGGCTCTTGGATTTGCTGTGAAGGATGTTAGGATGATTGGGAGTGGCGCTACTCCATATATTTCAATATGGTCAATTGCAATATCTTCTTCTGAAGAAGTTAAACCCCCAAAGGTTATCTTAATGTCTAATACAGAACCAGTGCCACTTAAGGCTTTCGTGAATTGTGCAAAAGCGTCAGTTATCTCTGTTCCTTCTCCTGTACCATCATAATTAGTATCAATAAAAGGAGCAGAATTGTACGTGCTGCCATTATTTTCAACCCAAATCCCATTTGAAAATGTCCCAGAATTATCAATGTCGTAATCAATATGTAAAAAATCACTTACATCCCAATCATTATCTGAGCCATCATCATCTTCTGCTAGATATATCTTTAGCTCTAAACTTGTATATCCATTAATATTAATATCGTTAATAGTCAAATAGGCTGGCGATGACATTCCATCAGCGTCTAAATCTTGCGCCGCAAAAAAACTAGAACCTTGAATGTCAGTAAAATTTACGTCTATATTTGTACCATCAGTTCGAGTAAAATAGTCATATTGGCCATCTGATTGCTCAGTTTGGGACGTACTATATCCACCAGAACTTTCAAAATCCAACAGATAAATCTGAGTTTGAGCAAATAATAAGACACCAAAAGCCATAAACACCCCCAAAAGTAAAAATTTCTTCATTGTTATTGTTTTTAAAAGAAGTTAGAAAAAGTTTGAATAGATCGAAGATAAGGACAATCTAGGCTTAATCCAAAAAATAAATGTTAAAAAAATGTCAAGTTTTAAGCAAAAAATGGCATAACATTATATTTATACTCGTAAATTGTTTGTTATCAATCAATTAAAAAATATCCGCAGGGCTGATAAAAAGCTGTAAAAAAATGGGGTTGGTACTCTTGGGTATTTGTGGAGGTTAGCTTGCCTACCAAATTTGTGTAACATCCTTGCTCTTTTTTTTTGGGCTTCTCGGCTGTTCTCGGAGCCGTCCACCCCCAAATTTGAATGAGATTTTTCCCTTTTTTTGGGGCTCTCGGCAAATTTGACCCCGCCAGACGGGGGAGACGGTTCCGTGTGGGTGCTAGGGAGTGTGCAAGATGGTTATTCGCGGATCGCTGGCTGTTAATTACGGATACAGTGCATGTTTCTTGAGCGTATGTGGTGAGTGTCGTGCATGTCGGGAGTGCATGTCATGAGTGTATGTCACAGAACGCACCGTGTATGTACCCCGACTGGCGGGGTCAAATTTGGTAAAGACCCAAAAAAAACAGAACCAGCATTAGTCAAATTTGGGGGTGGAAAATAGCAAAAACAGACCAAAAAAAACTATCTTTGCCCCAAATACTTGACCATGCAAAAACTCCTAGTCGCCAACCGTGGCGAAATCGCCCTGCGCATCATGCGAACCGCCCAAAAAATGGGCATTCAAACCGTAGCCGTCTATTCGGAAGCGGATCGAAATGCCCCGTTTGTGCTCTTTGCGGATGAAGCGTATTTGTTGGGACCACCACCTTCAAATCAATCTTATCTCTTAGGGGACAAAATCATTGAAGTTGCCCTAAAAGCGGGTGTAGATGGCATTCATCCAGGCTATGGATTTTTGAGTGAAAATGCGATTTTTGCGCAAGCAGTGACCGATGCAGGTATCAAATTTATTGGGCCGAGTCCACATGCTATGCGAATTATGGGGAGCAAATTAGCGGCAAAGGAAGCCGTCAAAGGCTATGATATTCCGATGGTGCCTGGGACAGATACCGCCGTAAAGGATATTGCGAAAGCAAAGCAGTTGGCGGATGAGATGGGCTACCCAATTCTCATTAAAGCTTCGGCAGGCGGCGGCGGCAAAGGGATGCGTGTAGTAGAAAAACCATCCGCTTTTGTGGCAATGATGGAACGCGCCCAAAGTGAAGCCAAAGCATCTTTTGGGGATGACGCTGTTTTTGTAGAAAAATATATCGTGTCGCCCAAGCATATTGAGATTCAAGTCCTTGCGGACAAACAGGGAAATACAGTCCATCTTTTTGAGCGGGATTGCTCGATTCAGCGGCGCCACCAAAAGGTAGTCGAAGAAGCACCTAGTGCCATACTCACTCCTGATTTGCGCCAACGCATGGGCGAAGCAGCCATCAATGTCGCCAAAGCTTGCCAATATGAAGGCGCCGGTACCGTCGAGTTTTTGGTGGATAAAGACCGCAATTTTTACTTCCTAGAAATGAATACTCGTCTCCAAGTAGAGCACCCTGTAACGGAGATGATTACGGGATTAGACTTGGTGGAGCAACAAATAAAAGTCGCCGATGGGCATGCCTTGGATTTTACGCAAGCAGACCTAAAAATCGATGGTCATGCCTTTGAGTTGAGAGTATATGCCGAAGACTCTGCCAATAATTTTTTACCGTGTACGGGTACATTGACTACCTACCAACGTCCTGAAGGAGAAGGAGTTAGAGTAGATGATGGATTTCGAGAAGGGATGGATATACCGATTTATTATGACCCGATGATATCCAAATTAGCGGTATGGGCTCCGACCCGAAAAGCAGCTGCCAAAAAGATGTTGCAAGCGATACATGACTATAAAATTGAAGGGATAGAGACGACATTGCCTTTCGGAAAATTTGTATTTAATCATCCCGCTTTTTTGAATGGTGATTTTAATACGCACTTTGTCAAAGATTTTTTCTCGAAAGAACAGGTAGATAAGCAAAATGAAGAAGAAGCAGGCCTTGCGGCAAAAATGGGATTGTGGCTGTATCTGAATGAGAAACGGAAGTTGAAAGTTTGATTTGGGGCGCTTCGCTGTTGGGGCGCTCCTGCGTCGCTGTTAGTGCGCTCCTTCGTCGCTGTTAGTGCGCTCCTTCGTCGCTGTTAGTGCGCTCCTTCGTCGCTGTTAGTGCGCTCCTTCGTCGCTGTT
>CAMZKG010000086.1 GCA_947311105.1 uncultured Saprospiraceae bacterium | reverse complement strand
TGCGCATGCTGATTTTAACTTTAACTTGAGTGGAGATCCAGCTACTTGTGCACCTGCTGTAACTACTTGTGCTACTCGTACTGTAGATGATGTTTTTAAATGTACTACTGGCTTGAAGTATGCATTTTGGGCAAAAGACTTTATCGATGGGTTTGGGAATACATTACCAGAGACACATTATGAAGAGAAAGGTAATGCTACTTTTACTGAGTATTCTAATGGTACTGCTCACTTATCTATGAGAGTGCGTAATCATTATGATCCTGATGTGAAATTCCTAATTGAATTAGATTTTTCTGGTCGGACATTTACAGAACCTTCTAATGCTAGTGATAATATTTATAGCTGCTTCAATGTGGATAAATCTGATTGGTATTATTATACTAACGTAACAGGTACCATCACAGGAACTCGCAATGTTACAGGTGCTCTAATCAATGTGTGGAATGTGATGCATCCTTTTCAAATGGGTACAGGTGCTGCTTTGAAGGGCAACTGGAATGACTTCGGGGGAACTACTTGGCTAGGCTATGAAGTCGTTACTCAGCCTAATAATACCGCCTATCACTTCAATAGTAATGGCAATCATATGGACGTTAATATCACCTTGACAGGAGATGCTGCTGCTTGTGGCGGTAGTAATTATACTGCGTCTTCTAGTAAAATAATGGACTTGGCTCTTGAGCAAAATGAGTTTGTTGCGGACTTGACTTGGCAGAATAACACTGGTGATATCAATGATTTCTTTGTTGTGGAGCGCTCTACTGATGGAGTTAACTTTACTCCTATTGCTCAGGTAGCTAGCGATGTGACTGCTGAAAATGTGGTTGCTTCTTATACTTACAAGGATGCAACGCCATCAAAAGGTATGAATTATTACCAGGTGGTAGCAGTGACAAAGGATAATAAGAAGTTTATTTCTAACAAGACTCAAGCAGTCTTTGGTGATAGATCTGATATTACTTTGTTCCCGAATCCTGCTGGTGAATACTTTATGATTGACTTATTACCTTACAAAGGTGCAGAAGCAACGGTAACTATCTCTAATCAACTAGGTCAGATTGTGAAAACAATCAACTTGGATGAAGTGGGTGCCGCTCCTGTGAGCGTAAGCCTTGATAAGTTCATCAACGGTTATTACAATGTACAAATTCAAACTACTGACGGCAGAAAGGCTTCTAAGAAATTAGTGGTCGCTAGAATGTACTAATTGAATTTGATTGAATAAGTAACTTCGGTTACTAGTTTTACTCCTCCATCTGAATTTTTCAGATGGGGGAGTTTTTTTTGGTCTAGCAACAATTGAACAATTGAACAAAATACTAAGGGGTAAGAAACCCAATTCACGAATTGGCTCCACCCCGTAGCAACAATTAGCTCAACGATTACACAATTAACCAACAAATGTCTAAACTATTCTTTGCCCCCCTTATTCTTGCGATAAAGAATCCATAAGCCCCATATTGTAAATGCAGAAATTATAGAAAGAATAATCCACAATGTCCCAAATCCAAATCGACTCGCTATCTGCATACCTAAAATGGGCGCTACAATAAAGGCAAAAGAATACGCCATGGAATATAGTGCCATATATTTGCCCCGATTTTCTGGAGTCGTCATATCCATACAATAAGTATTAGAAAAAGGCATGGCAAATATTTCGCCGAAAGACAGCAAGACCATATTAATTACAGTTATCCAAATCCAATTTGGCGCAAGCAAAAAAACAAAATAGCTCAATCCAATAAGGAACGTACCAATTTGAAACATCCGTATTTTTGAGCTCTTGGGCTCCAGCCGATGAATAATAGGCATCTCTATCAGAACAATCAAAAAAGCATTTAGCGCAAGCAAAAGACCAATTTGATCTTCGTTCATCCCAAAATGCTCTTTAAAATATACGGGTAGGGTAGTTAATATCTGCAAAAAAACTAAAGCCATTAAGGCGACCATCGCTATAAAAAATAAATAGGCTTTGTCGCGATAGGGGGATTCGGCGACTTTCGTGGCTTTACTTTTTTTCTCCTTCTTACGAATGACTCCCTGCGGTCGTAGAAACAACCGTACTGCCAGTGCAGCAGATAAGCAGGTCAGCCCATCAATCCAAAACAATGGAATATATCCGATTCGGTAGGCCACCCAGCCACCGATAGCAGGACCTAAGGAGTAGCCAAGATTAATTGCTAGACGAAGTAGGGTGACAGAGCGAGTATAATCTTCTGGTTGGCTGTAAGCTCCGAGTGCAGTCATGGACGATGGACGAAATAAATCTGCAAAAAATACAGTCAAAAAAATAAGCGCACCAAAGGCGTAAAAACTATCCGCAAATTGAAGACTAATAAATCCTAAACTACTGGTAATCAAGGAGAAAATCATCACAGGATAAAAATGAAACCGATCCGTAAGCTCTCCACCCACGTAGGAGCCGGCTAAGGCGCCTAGCCCGTACATACTCATGATCCAACCTACATCCGATAGCGATAGTCCAATTTCTTTATGCAAATAGACCGATAGAAAGGGCAAAACCATGCTCCCTGTGCGATTAATTAAAAGGACAAAGGACAGCAGCCAAACTTCTCTAGATAATCCTTTGAATGTGCGAAAGTAGGACTGTAACATGGGTTCTTTTTTGTCTTGTAAGTCCTAACAGAATTTAAGTGATTAATGTTCCATTGGGCGTTGATTCAATTTTTGGTGCATTGGATTAGGGGTAGAAGCCGACGATGATAGTGCGCATGATTGTCTTCCGTGTTCTTGGTTCAAGGTAAATGGTTTGCTTTACAGCAAAAAGAGTTGCCTTTGTTTACGGTGTCCTGTAAAAGCTATACTTTTAGAAGGTAGCTAAGCAACGTGAAAAAATATAGCAAAACTAGGCACAAAAGGGCACCTTAGGGCAAAAAAAATAGGAGTAGCTTAACAGTTGCAAAAAGGCATTTTTAACGGTTAATAGCGGCTATTACCAGTTAAAACGATTCATTTTAGCAAAAAGCACTTTACTCAGCTTCTGGTACTTCCGCTCCTATGTTGCCACCATAAAGACAGCTGGCACTTCCAGTCCTTTAGATGATTTGGCCCTAGAAGACTATTTTTTTGTAGCTTCCGCAAAAAACCTTGATATTTTTAAAAATAACATGTATCTTGCACTTGAGATGAATATACCAACCCATACCATAGCTTTTTTTGCCCTTCGCCAGAAAATGTTGAAATGCGGAAGTTGGATATTTTTTTGTTCTGGGTATAAGTAAGTTATATATTATGGAGCATCGGTTGCCCTGAAAAAAGAGCAATAAAAAGGATTTGGATCTCGCACATAGCTCGGGCTGAAAAGCCTTAAAAGACCAAGTGAGTCGAAAAAAAAGAATAAAGTGTTTTCTGGGGGCGGTCGTGGTTTGTAGAAGGTTTTTGGTTTTATCGGTTTCTACCACCAGTCCTTTTCTTCGTGTGTTCTTGGGAATCGGAGAGTGGAAAGGAGTTGTAGCTTACAAAAACCGAAGATTGGCAAATCTTGG
>CAMZKG010000085.1 GCA_947311105.1 uncultured Saprospiraceae bacterium | reverse complement strand
TGAGTCGCTCGCTTTGCTCGCTGGTTGAGTCGCTCGCTTTGCTCGCTGGTTGAGTCGCTCGCTTTGCTCGCTGGTTGAGACGTTCGCTTTGCTCACTGGTTGAGTCGCTCGCTTTGCTCGCTGGTTGAGACGCTCGCTTTGCTCGCTGTGTTGCTTGTTGTTTGGGTCGGATAGATATGACAAAGGATAGCCGTTTGATTAGTGGCTATCCTTTGTTGTATTGTAATACAAAGATGAAGTTAGACGGAACAAGCGCCGCCTTCGCAGGCATCTACTTCTATTTCTATACCGTCATAGTGACCGTTTGATGCTCGATTTGCTTGTGGCTGAGCTTCGTCAACTTGCGCCAATAATTGGGATGCATCACCAGAGTTATCGTTGCTATTTAGATAGTATAAGGTCTTTAGTCCGTAGCGATAAGCCATGCCTTCATGACGTATCAAATCCCGAATAGGTACCTTGTGATCCTCATACTTAGAAATGTCGTAGTACATGTTGGTACTAATACTCTGGTCCAAGAATTTTTGGAAAATGGCGATGAATTTCATGTAGGCTTCATTGTCAATTTCCCAAGCTAGGGTGAAGTTTTCGGCATAGTGATCATATCCTGGTACTAATTGTTTTAGAGGGCCATATTTGCTCATTTTGGCAATTAGGTATTTTCGGACGGGATCGACACCAGGGGTAGAATTAGAGACAATGGAGCTAGACGCTGCTGGCGGGATGGCACTTAAAGCGGAGTGTCTCATTCCGTGTTTTTTGACGGAAGCACGAAGTTTTTTCCAGTCACAAATCAAGTTGTTGGGTACGATTTCGTCCACATTTTTGCAGTAGGTATCGATAGGGAAGAGCCCATCGGAATATTTCGTTCTATTGAAATAATCGCAAGCACCTTTTTCCTTTGCTAGCTTGTTGGATGCAGAGATTAGACCGTATTGAAAGCGTTCCATGTATTCATGAGCAACTTGTCTTCCGCGAATAGTATCGTAATGAAGGTCGTTTTTGGCTAAGAAGTTAAAAACATCGGATACGCCAATACCCAGGCTCCGTCTGCTTTTTGTGGAGATTTCGGCTACTTTGACGGGGTATTCTTGAGAGTCGATGAGTTCATCTAGGAATCTAACTAAGAGGTCAGTTAGTTCGTCCATTTCTGAAATATCATCAAGTTTGCCAAGGTTAATATTACTCAAAATGCACATCGCAATCTCCCCATCTGTGCCGTCCACATTTTCGAGCGGTTTGGTGGGTAAAGTAATTTCTTGACAAAGGTTGCTCATATAAATACCATCCTTAAAGGAGCTATGGGTGTTTACATGGTCTGCATTAAGGATGTAGAGTCTGCCTGTTTCATAACGTTCTTTGAGTACGTCAAGATAGAAGCTCCGAGCAGAAATGGTCTTACGACGAATGGAAGAATCTTTTTCGTAAGCTTTATATTTTTTGATAAAACCATCGACATCGGAGCTATAGAAAAGGTCGTACAAGTCCCGAACTTCTTCCATCGAGAACAAAGTAATATCTTGGTTTTTTCGGACTCTGTCTCTGAATAACTTATTCACCGCAAGGGAATAATCCATACGTCTGACTCGATTTTCATCGTTGCCTTTGTTGTTTTTTAGTTGAATGAAAGTTTGAACTTCCCAATGGAAAAAAGGCATCGTAGAAGTTGACCCCCCGCCACGGATGGAGTTTTGGGTGAAGCTCTTAGTAGTTGCTTCAAAAACTTTTAGGAAGGGGACTAGACCTGTGTGAATGACTTCGCCACTTCTGATTTTGGCATTTATGCCGCGTATTCTGCCAAAGTTTAGTCCGATTCCCGCACGTTGAGCGGTGTAATAGCCCACGGCAGCATTGGAATGAACAATAGAGTCCAAAGAGTCGCCTACGTCGATCAAACAACAAGAACTGTACTGTCGGAGCGGAGTCCGTACGCCTGACATGATAGGGGTGGGGAGACTAATTTTAAATTGCGAAAGCGCATTATAAAATTTTAGGACGAATTTTTTCCGCAAGGCCTTCTCATAGTTCATAAACATATACATGCCTATGAGCATAAAAACTTCTTGCGGTGTCTCGTATATTTCTTTGGATTGACGGTCTTGGAGTAAGTATTTATCGACCATCTGGGTGATGCCCGCATAGGTGAATTTATAATCCCTATCGTAGTCGATTTTCTTACCAAAATAAATGATTTCTTGATTGGTATATCTGTCCAATAAGATTTTGTCATAAACCCCTTTGTGGATATTATTCATCACTAGGTATTCAAAGGGGATGGGGTTGGATTGCTTATAGACGCTTTTACGCAAGTCCATCAAGGTCAGCCTAGCAGCGACATACTGGTAATTTGGTCTCTCTAAAGAAATCAAATCCGCAGCAGATCGGATCATGACCTTTTGAATTTCTTCGGTGGTGATACCAGAGTAAAGTTGGAGCTTGGAATGTATTTCGATATCTGAGACAGAGACATTTTCGTAGCCATTACACGCCCATTCTACCGCTTCATGGATCATGGTTAGGTCAATGGGGGCTTTGGTGCCGTCTCTTTTTATTACGTGTATTTCTTCCATGTAGGTATTTATTTTAGTAGTGTTTCAAACTAGTGTGTAAAATCATAATCACCATCATAAAATAAAGATGGGGGATTGCACGAGCAAATCTAGTCTATGCGTTTGCATAGAAATAAAAATACTTGTAGCGGTATGATTAAAATCTTTGAAAAGATAAAATAAGAAGATGCCTTATCTTATCAAGTCCTTGCGGTAGGATAACAAAGTTCAGTATGCAAAAGTAAAAAAAGATTTTTAGAAAAGAAAGTAAAAAAGTGTTTTCTCAAAAGTTTTTTTTGAAGAAATTGCTAAGCTATTGATTTTCATATCTTTATGAAAGAAAAAAAATAAAGGGTATTTTTTTGCTTGGTTAAGGCTTCTCAATCCTTTGGTTTGAATTTTCAAGTAGAGTTCTTTGCCCAAGACGGGCATAGCAGTCCGTTGTGTCAAAAAAAAAGTAGGCAACCGTTTGGATTGCCTACTTTTTTTATAAGGTATTGATTATTAGCTCTTTCGCCAAGAGATTTTTCTCATACGAAGGCTCTCAGGTGTAATCTCAAGATATTCGTCTTCGTTGATGTACTCCATGGCTTCTTCCATAGAAAACTTAATGGGTGGTGCGAGTTTTGCAGAGTCATCAGATCCAGAAGCCCGCATGTTTGTTAGCTTTTTTCCTTTGATGACGTTCAAGTCTAAATCTCCCGAACGTGTGTTTTCTCCGATGACTTGCCCTCTGTACACTTTGTCACCAGGACCTACGAAGAATTTGCCGCGATCCTGTAAGCGGTCCAACGCAAATGCCAAAGCCTGTCCCGCTTCCATCGACACTAAGGAGCCTTTTAGACGAGTAGAAATTTCACCTTTCATCGGCTTAAATTCTTTGAATCTATGCGTCATGACGGCCGTACCTGCGGTGGCAGTTAAGATATTGGTACGTAAACCAATCAGACCACGTGAAGGAATCTCAAATTCAAGATGTTGCAAATCACCTTTGGGCTCGATAGCCAACAAGTCGCCTTTTCGTTTAGTTACTAATTCGATGGCTTTTCCTGCAAAGTTTTCTGGTACATCAATGACCAAAATCTCTACGGGCTCATGTTTGACTCCTTCGATTTCTTTAATGATGACCTGTGGTTTACCAACTTGCAATTCATAACCTTCTCTACGCATATTTTCGATTAATACAGAAAGATGCAAAATTCCACGCCCAAAGACATTGAATTTGTCTTCTGTATCAGTACTTTCAACACGTAAGGCAAGGTTTTTTTCTGTTTCTTTCATCAAGCGGTCACGCAAGTGGCGAGAAGTCACGTATTTACCTTCTTTCCCAAAGAAAGGGGAGTTGTTGATGGTAAACAACATGCTCATGGTGGGCTCATCAATGGAAAGTCTAGGTAAGGCTTCTGGATTGTCTATTGCGGCAATCGTATCGCCAATCTCAAAATCATCTAAACCAACAATTGCACAAATATCCCCACTTCTAACTTTTTCAACCTGTACACGACCAAGTCCAATAAAAACAAAAAGTTCTTTAATCCGCACTTTTTTGTTGACTCCATCCTTTTTACATAGGAAATAATCCTTTTTTACTTCTAAATCTCCACGGAAGATACGTCCAATGGCTATTCTTCCCTTAAAGCTAGAATAATCCAAAGAAGTAATTTGCATTTGAGCATCTCCTGGATTATAAGGAGCATTTGGTATTTGCTCAAGGATAGTATCTAGTAAAGGAAAGATGTTGGTCGTTTGGTTTTTCCAATCTGTACTCATCCAACCAAACTTTGCCGAGCCAAATACTGTCGCAAAATCCAATTGGTCTTCAGACGCATCCAAATTAAACATCAAGTCAAAAATGCTTTCTTGTACTTCATCCGGTGTACAATTTTCTTTATCGACCTTATTGACTACGACTATGGGCTTTAGACCCAATTCGATGGCTTTGCCCAAAACAAATCGAGTTTGGGGCATAGCACCTTCAAAAGCATCAACTAGGAGCAATACTCCGTCTGCCATCTTGAGTACGCGCTCGACTTCTCCACCAAAATCAGAGTGACCAGGAGTGTCAATAATGTTGATTTTAACATCTTTGTAAGTAACGGATACGTTTTTCGCAAGAATAGTGATGCCACGCTCTCGTTCAATATCATTACTATCAAGGATTAAGTCCCCATGTTCTTTATGAGCGTCCAGTGTATTACAAGCGTGGATAATTTTATCCACAAGGGTTGTTTTGCCATGATCTACGTGTGCAATGATGGCAATATTTCTAATTTCGTGCATTGAGCTGTGTTTAGTCAAGATGTTTTCAACAGGTACGTTTTCAAACGAAGGTGCAAAGGTACGTTTTTTTTATGAGATGCATTGAATAATATAATAAAGCTCCCCAAAAAGGAGATTTGACCAAGTGCTTAGCCCTTGATATTCAATTTATTAGAATTTTTTGTAGTAAGATAAATAAATATATAAAAAACTGGTATTCAGCTATTTATGGCTAAAAAGAATAAATTAAATCAAGAATTAGTAAGTATTTGTGATTACATTTCACCAATTTACCTGTATTTCTCCTAGTTTTCTCCTATTTTTGCTATTGTAATATGCCCTACAAGACTATGACGAATACAAAAAAAAATGAAAACCAACACTTATTTTTATGCTCTTTGGTGTCTTCTCCTAGTGCCTTCATTTAGTTTATTTGCGCAAGCGGACTGGCAATTTGAGACACATTCTAATAATATTACGGGGATATCCATCGATTCACAGATGATTTGGCTTTCTACTCGTAATGGTATCTTCAAATTTAACAAATCTACTCAAACTTATTCAAAATACACATCGAAGACGACAAGTCTAACGGATGATTTCATGACAGGAATATTGGTCATGCCTGATGATTCCTTGTGGGTGAGTTATTATTATTTTGGGGCAGGGCATTCTGACCTTGAAGCACAGTCTTGGGCAAACTATGAAGTGAATGTAACGCCATTGCGCTCAAATTTTGTTAGAACCATGAAAATAGCTCCTTCTGGCGCTGTATATATGGGAACTTTTTATGGAGGAGTCAATATTTATAAAAATGGGGCATGGTCCTTTATTGATAATGAAAATTCTCCATTGCCGATTAGTAATTCTTCTGGTGGGATTGTCCAAATTGCTTTCAATAATGACAGCACAGATACGGATACATGGTTTGGGACGAGATATCATGGGCTATATCATCAAGAAGATACGACTTGGACGCGGTATGATGTCTATAATTCTCCAGTGCCGCATCACATTATCTCTGGGCTAGCCATTGACAAAGACAAAAGAGTCTGGATAGGAACGCATGACGGCTTGGCAGTCAAGGATACTAGTGATAATTGGCATGTTTTTAAGCAGATTGATTCGCCCTTGCCTACGGGGTTTGTTCGTGACCTAGCGGTGACGGATAGTTCTGTTTGGGTGGCGACAAAACAAGGTTTGGTGCAAATACCTACAACTACTATGGATGATTTTGACTCTTGGGATGTATTTTTGAGAGACAACTCAGGCTTGCCTAGTAATCGGATAGAAAGGTTAAAAATTGATACCTTGACGGGGGATTTGTGGATTGGAACATATAGCCACGGTTTAGTGAGATATGACGGGGAAATATGGACTACTTTTGATTTTAAAGACTCCGAAATTGTTGATAACGACATTCTGTCCCTGAACTATGAAGAAAGAGACAGCACTTTATTTGTTTGTACTCGAGCAGGCGGACTTGGTATATTTAGGGATTCTGCTTGGACTATCCTAAATGAAGAGACGGGATTGCCTACCGATCAAGTTAATTTTGCGGCTGAAGATACGTCGGGTAATGTTTGGATTGGATATAGTTTTGATGGTTTGACCAAGTGGGATGGTGACACCTTTGTACATTATAACAACTTAAATTCGCCATTAAAATACCCATTGAATGTCATTAACGATGTGTATATCGATGAGAATGATTCAATTTGGCTAGCTGTCAATGGTGGGATATGGAGTTTTAATCAGCATGATAGTATATGGACTTTTATGGTAGCGGATTCTACTGGCGCCAATCAGGATGTGACCAGCATTCAGTCTGATGGACAGGGTGGTTTTTGGTATGCAGGACGTTTCAATACTCTAAAGCATTTTGATGGAACTGGTATTGAAGAATTTGATACGCCCGATAATTTTTTGAAAGATGCCATCGTGACTGATTTGGAGCTGGATGAATGGAATAATATATGGATTGGCACTTTCGGCAAAGGTCTCCTAAAGATGGATACGTTGGGTAATTGGTTTCTTTTTAATGCTACTAATTCGGGCATACAAGGTAATAGTATTTCTTCTCTTGAATATACGCCTGATTCTGTTTTATGGATTGGTACTACGGGGGTCGGGATGTATGCCTATAATCTAGGAGTAATCAACCATTTTGACGTTTATACGGGGCATTTACCCCAAAACAATGTGGCTGATTTACAATGGGACTCTCGTGGGACACTTTGGGTCGGTATGCCCCAAATGGGATTAGGCAGCCATCACATTGAAATTTATACAAAGCCCGATGATACTTTGACCACCAATAATCTCACTCCCTTTGCAGGGAAAATTAGTATTTACCCTAACCCTGTGGACAAGGATTTGCATCTTGATATCCATTCTGAACATGCTGGAAAAGCACTTATTTCCTTCTTTTCTATGGATGGTCATCTCGTCAGAGAAGAAGCTCCTGGTATGATTGCTCAAGGGCATACTGAAATGTCTTTTGATATTGCGGATTTTCCTTGCGGAAATTATTATCTACAACTGTTTGTTGATGGGGAGATTGGGCTGGCTTTGATTCATAAGGAGTGATGATGTTATTTAAGTAAAAATGGCAGGTACGGACAAGCTTTCTTAAGCTATTTTTCACTAAAAGCTAATATTGCCAATAACGGGCTTTTCTAAGAAGCGAAATTTGAGTTATGTTAAAAGGTCAAGGTCTTCCCCACGTGCCCATAGGTTAAAGGGGTTAAAGGATCGGATAGAAGTTATTTTAGGTGTTTTATGCAAAGGAAAGCAGCGAGAGACGAAATTTGGAAATTAGAACACAGAAAAGTCTATTTTTATCGTTATATTTGCCGACTACAAAAGATGCAAGTTATGAGTCAAGATACCAGAGAGTTAATTGAGAGAATGCACAAAGCCACAAAACTGGAAGAAATAGACCAAGCGGTGCCTTTTAATGTGCCCATCACACCAGATCACCCGTTTTTTGTAGACTTTCAAGGTTTACGGGGTGATTTTGAAGATAGGATTGTGTATCGTAGCCTAAATGTAAAACAAGATGGTGATGCATTTACTTTTGATTATAGTAATAATTCCTTTAATAAAACACTACTTTTTCTTGGGGGCATGCGCGGCTCTGGAAAAACATCAGAGCTGGCAAAATATGCCCAAAATCTAAATACCAAAGATTGTTTTTTCGTTGTGACTTGCAATTTGGATGTTGAGTTGACCATGGACAATCTTGAATATATGGATATTCTTATATTTCAATTGGAGAAGCTTACGCAAAAATTAAAAAAACATGATATTGAACTTAATAACAATGCACTAGAACGCCTTAGTGATTGGTTTGCCGAAAGGATTGTTGAAGTAAACGCTAGCATCGAAGGAGAAGTCAAGCTTGAAGGTGGATTTGATAGTGAAAAAAGTATCCTAGGTAAACTACTTGGATTGGTGGGAAGTTTGAAAGTAGGGGTAACAGGTACCAAAACCCGAGCAAAAATCATACGGACGACCATAAAAGATAGATTTGTTGATTTTGCTTCAAAATTTAATGAATATATCGAAGAAGCTAATACAGCACTTCGGAAGCAGAAAAAAGGACAGGAAGTGCTCTTTATCATTGATGGAATTGAAAAAGCACTAAGTACAGAGATCGCAAACAAATTGATTATCGAAGAGCAGGGCTATATTCAACAGATAAAAGCTTATACGATTTTTACCTTGCCCATTCATCTGATGCGCGAACGTCGCAGATTGGAGCAATTTGCTAGGGTAGAATCATTTCCATTTGTCCGCATTCAAGAAAAAAATGGAACAGAGATTCCAGAATCTATTGATAAGTTTAAGGAGTTTATTAAAAATCGAATAGATGAAAAACTATTTGAAAGCGATGATATAATGCACCAAATGATTTCGCTTAGCGGCGGTTCTCCCCGCGAATTGCTCCGTATCATTGAAACTTCAGCTTTCTATGCAGATGAAAAAAAAGGCGTTTTAGACCAAGCAAGTTTAGATAAAGCCACCAAACGACTTGCGAGTCAAGCCGCCAACTTCTTGACAGAAGAACACCTAAACAAACTTAAAGAATTGCGTGAGTTTAATTCATCGGGTAGAGAGATTGCTTATGATGATGTGTTGCAAGAGCTATTGGAGAACATTATTGTCATGGAATATAATGATGGCAACTACAAAAGAGTAAGTCCGTTGGTTGAAAAGTCCAAAATATACCAAGAACGTGTCATTAGCTAGCAAAGAAACTTTTCAGGAAAAAATCAATTTATTACTTCGTGCTACGCGCGCAGAGCGCTTTCGTTTTATTATTATTCAATCTGACCTTGATATTGTCAGGTCAGAAATTGAACGGCAGCTAAGCTTATCCTACCCCGATAGACCACTTAGGAGTTTTTGGATGGACAGTATGGAGCCCCAAGTTTTTTTTAAATCTGTTTTTTATAATCCTTCAGGCTTTTTCCTATTGGATAGGTTTTCTTTTTTGCTAAAAAAAGAAGATTTTACCTTTAGCTTCAATCAACGTAGAGACCGTTTGGCACGTCATCCCATCCAATTCATTGTCTTTATACCTAGTGACCAGAAATATTTGCTTGAACTCAGCCGTAAGATGCCTGATATGTGGTCTTTAAGAAATCTAATTCTAATTTTTGATGATGATTACAGTGATATATTTCCTTCTGTAAGGGACCATACATTAATAAGCCAGATGAAGATTAATAAAGAAAGAATAACTTATAAGAATCCCGAATTAAGTCATAAAGTGGATGAAATCCTTGAAAGAAGTCAATCGGTGGCAGATAAAAATCCTTCTTTAGCTGCCAATCTGCTTCTACAGGCCTTGAAGTTAATGAGAAAATCAGGCACTTACACTGTAGAAAATAGCCCAAATATTTCGGAGTTTTTAAAAAAGCATATTTCGCCTGATTTAATGGAATACAACCAAATATTGCTCGAATATGCTAAATTTCTAACAGATATTGGGGAACAGAAAAAAGCGGAACAAATTTATAAAGAGCTTTTAGACAAAGTAGATGACCATAAAGACTTAAAGTTACATAGCGAAATTTTGCTTGAATACGCCATGTTGTATGATGATTTGGGTAACTATGAGAAAGCTAGAAGTTTATTAGAGACAAGTATTAAATTAAGAGAAGAGCTGGTACAACTTAATCCAAATAGTGCTGACTACAAAAAAGGGCTCGCGATTTCTTATTCTAGATTGAGCCAGATTTATCAAAATCTTGGTAAATCAGAAAATGCAAAGAAGTTCTCCTTGATGGAAGTAAAATTATTTGAAGAGCTAGACCAACTCAATCCACATAGTGCCGACTACAAAAAAGGGCTTGCAATTTCTTATCTATTTTTAGGCGAAATTTATGAAGAACAAGGCAACTTCCAGTTGGCTTTGGAGTTCTTTTTGAAGGATTTAAAAATATCAGAAGAGTTGGTACAACTCAATCCCAAGAGCACCGATTACAAGCAATTGCTTGCTATTTCTTACTCTAAATTAGGCAATATTTATGAAGAACAAGGCAACTTCCAGTTGGCTTTGGAGTTCTTTTTGAAATACAATAAGCTACGGGAAGAGTTGGTTCAACTCAATCCACAAAGTGCCGACTACAAAAATGGGCTCGCTATTTCTTATTCTAAATTAGGCGATATTTATCAAGAACAAGGTAATTTCCAGTTGGCTTTGGAGTTCTTGTTGAAGGAAGTAGATCTTTTAGAAGAGCTTGTACAACTCAATCCAGATAGTGCCAAATACAAAATTGGGCAAGCTATAACCTACTTAAATTTAGGCGAAATCTATCAAATTCAAGGCAATTCCCAGTTGGCTTTGGAGTCCTTTTTGAATGAAGTAAAATTATTTGAAGAGTTGGTCCAACTCAATCCCCAGAGTGTTGAGTACAAAAATGAGCTCGCTTTTTCTTTGGATAATCTAGCAGGCATTACCCCAAAAGAGCAAGCCATTTACTATTATCGTCAGGCCGAGCAGGCTTGGCAGGAGTTGTATGAGTTGACAGGAGATTCGAAGTTTAAGGAGTATATGGAGATTGCTAGGAAGAATATTTGGGATTTGGGATGAGTTGGTAATGGATTTGCAGATTGGCTTGGAAGATAGAGATAAGTGAAGCGATCTTATATGCTTGACCAAATCATGCGCATTACTCGTAACGCTGTGCTACTCGAAGGCGTGAAATAAATTTCACGCTCCTTTGCCTGTGGCGGCTACCGTTTTCCTTGTTTTTGGGGGAATTGTTCGAGTTTTTGGCTACACAAATTTTCATTTTGATTCTTTTCATGAACCCTTCCATGGGTTTCCCTTTCTTAAGGGAAACCGAATGGTAACAAAATGAAAATTTGCTCATTGCTTCGAGTTGGGCATAATTGAACGAGTGGCCTTGCAAATTTATTTGCAAGCTGTAGTGACGAGCACAGCCATAGAGCCAATTCACGATTGGCTCCAATAGAGCGTAGCGAGTATCGCCACGGTGGGTACAGGGTTAAGGGCGAAAGATGCAGGGCTTCCAATAATGACCAATTAAAATTTCTTTTTTCTAGCAAAATTCCATCTAACAATCAGTTGAACGATTGCACGCTTGCTCATTTTAAACAAAATAACCAAGGTTTAAGAAACCCCAGTTTTAATCTACCCGCTCGGTATTTTGTCTTTATCGCTTTGGTTTATCAAGGTTTCTCAAACCGTGAATCCCCGCAAATAAGTTTTTTCAATCAAATTGGAAGCAAAGAAGTAAGGGATGGAAGCATAAGAATGAAGTGGCTTCGTGATGAAGAAATTAGCCAATTTACCCTTCGTGATACTGCCTACTTGCTTTTCTAAACCCATTGCGTAAGCGCCGTTGATGGTGGCGGCATTGATGGCTTCTTCGGGTGTCATTTTCATTTTGATACAGGCGGTGGCTACGACGAAATTCATGTTGCCTGTGGGGGTGGAGCCTGGGTTGAAGTCGGATGCTAAGGCTAAGGGCAAACCCGCCTGTATCATTGTTCTAGCAGGGGTGTATGGAATGCCCAAAAAGAATGAACAACCCGGAAGAGCGACGGGCATCGTCTTAGTGCCTTTTAAAGCGTCGATGTCTTCATCGGTCATGACTTCTAGGTGATCGACGGATAGCGCATCATATTTGACACCAACTTGGACGCCACCGATGGACGTAAATTGATTGACATGGATTTTGGGAGCTAGCCCATGGTATTTTCCTGCTTTTAGGATGTATTCGGTGTCTTTGGCGGAGAAGTATCCGCTTTCGCAAAAAATATCCACGTAATCCGCCAATTTTTCTTCCGCTATCATGGGCATCAATTCTTCTACCAACAGCTGCAAATAGGCTTGTTTGTTATTTTTATATTTTTCGGGAACGGCATGTGCACCTAGGAAAGTGGCTTTGATTTGGATGTCAAAATATCCTTTAAGTCGTCGGATGACACGGAGCATTTTTAGTTCTGCATCGATGCTCAGACCGTAGCCAGATTTAATTTCTACGGCACCCGTACCTTGCGCTATTATTTCTTCGATACGGACTGAGCTTTCTCGAAGGAGCTCTTCTTCGGTAGTCGCAGCGAGTTTTTTGGCAGAATTTAAGATGCCGCCGCCACGTTTGGCTATTTCTTCGTAAGAAAGTCCTTTGATTTTATCGACAAATTCACCTTCTCGATGGCCTGCATAGACCAAGTGCGTATGTGAATCACACCACGCTGGAAAAATCATTTTGCCTGTGACATCTTCCACGTGGGTGGACGAAAAATCTATTTTGGGAATATCTGCCATCCGGCCAAAATCAACGATATAATCGCCTTCCGTCAAAAGATAAGCATCCTGTATTGTCGGCAACACATCCATTTTTGCGCCAGCGACAAAAGAAATACCTTTTTCACGCACCTGCACCAATTCCTTGATATTCGTAAATAATAATTTTCGCATCAGAATAAGTCGTTTAGTAGATTATCGTCCACGAGATTGGGAACGGTGACTTTTAAGCTTGGAGTGCGCTCCATCTCTCTTTTTAGGGCAAATAAAGCCCCTTCATTTCGGGCCCAACTACGGCGAGCGATGCCATTGTTTACATCATAAAAAAGCATGGCTTTTAGGCGCTCTTCCGCTTCTGCGGTACCGTCTAGGAGCATCCCAAAACCACCATTCATCACTTCGCCCCAGCCGACACCACCGCCATTGTGGATACTCACCCAAGTTGCCCCACGAAAGCTATCACCAATGACATTATGAATCGCCATGTCCGCCGTAAATTGGCTCCCATCATAAATATTGGACGTCTCCCGATAAGGCGAATCCGTCCCACTCACATCGTGATGATCACGCCCCAAAACCACGGAGCCAATTTTCCCGTCAGCGATGGCATCATTAAACGCTTTCGCAATTTTGGCACGTCCTTCGGCATCTGCATAAAGGATACGGGCTTGGGAGCCGACCACCAATTTGTTTTTCTTGGCATCCCGAATCCAGGTGATATTATCCTGCATTTGTAGCTGAATCTCTTCGGGAGCCGTCGCCGCTAGTTCTGTCAATACATCCAAGGCAATCTGATCGGTTTTGTCCAAATCTTCGGGTTTTGCGGAAGTGCATACCCACCGAAAAGGTCCAAATCCATAGTCAAAACACATCGGCCCTAAAATATCTTGCACATAAGATTTGTACTTAAAATCTATGTTATTTTTTGCCATGATATCCGCTCCGGCTCGTGATGCTTCCAACAAAAAGGCATTGCCATAATCAAAGAAATAAGTCCCTTTGGCGGTATGCTTATTGATGGCAGCGGCATGGCGACGAAGGGACGCTTGAACTTTTTCTTTAAAAGTGTCTGGTTCTTTGCGGATTAAGCGATTGGCTTCTTCGTAAGAAATACCAACAGGGTAGTAGCCGCCTGTCCAAGGGATATGCAAAGAAGTTTGGTCAGAGCCGACATGGACAAAGATGTCTTCTTCGTCAAAACGCTCCCACACTTCCACCACATTACCGATAAAGGCAATAGAGATGACTTCATTCTCGGCTTGCGCCAAACGCACTCTTGCCAACAAATCATCCATATTGTCGGTTAATACATCCACCCAACCTTGTTCGTGGCGCTTTCGAGCGGCTTTTTCGTTGACTTCGGCGATGACGGTGATGCAATTGGCGATATTTCCCGCTTTTGGCTGAGCGCCACTCATGCCACCAAGCCCCGAAGTCAAGAATATTTTTCCGGAAGGAGAATCCCCTTTAGGCAATATTTTCCGAAAGGCATTCATCACCGTGATGGTCGTCCCATGCACGATACCTTGCGGCCCAATATACATGTAAGAGCCGGCGGTCATTTGCCCATATTGCGTCACCCCAAGCGCATTATATTTTTCCCAATCGTCTGGTTTGGAATAATTGGGAATCATCATGCCATTCGTAATCACCACTCTAGGCGCATCCTTAGAAGACGGAAACAAGCCCATGGGATGCCCCGAATACATGTGCAAGGTCTGCTCATCGGTCATCGTCGCTAGATACTGCATAGTCAGCAGATATTGCGCCCAATTTTGAAAAACTGCCCCATTGCCACCATAGGTAATCAACTCCCAAGGATGTTGTGCTACCGCAGGATTAAGGTTATTTTGGATCATGTGCATGATGGCGGCCGCTTGCAATGATTTGGCGGGATAATGGTCAATCGGACGGGCATAAAAATCATACGTCGGTCTAAAGCGATACATATAAATCCGCCCAAAATCCTTTAATTCTTGCGCAAATTCAGGCGCCAACTCCTGATGCCATCCTTTCGGAAAATACCGAAGCGCATTTCTTATCGCCAATTGTTTTTCGTCTTTCGACAAAATATCTTTACGTTTTGGTGCACGATTGATGCCGCTGGGATAGGTATGCTTGGGCGGCATCTCCGTAGGAATCCCTTGTCGTATTTGTTCTTGAAAGGTCATTGTTATTGTTATTTTAGATGAACCAAGTTTTGGTTGTGCTAACGTCACATTAAATTTTAATCATGGACTATACCAAGGGCAAGCAGCACAAGCAAAAATAAACCCTTTGGGGCGGGGCACAAAAGTAAGTTTTTATCTCCATATCTAGGCACAGAATTTCGATGTCCATAGGTATCACGGGTCAGACTCATCTTAGACTTACGCCATATCCGCTATCTTCTCCCGAACTATTGTCAGATACTTATCATACATCGGATACCCCGTCAACTCATACAATTCCTGCCAAGCCTTTTCCGCCTGCTGGTAGTAGGCGATGGCTTGCTCCTTTGGGGAGACACCTGCTAACTTATACCAAGAAATAGCGAGCCCGTTCTTAAAATTGGCACTGTGTGGATTGAGTTGGACGAGTTCTTCTAGCAGTTTATTGTATTTCTGAAAGAACTCCAAAGCCAACTCGGCATTTCCTTTTTCTTGATAAATGTCGCCTAATTTTTCATAAGAAATAGCGAGCCCCTTCTTAAAATCGGCACTGTGTGGGTTGAGTTGGACTAGTTCTTCTCGCAGTTTATTGTTTTTCTGAAAGAACTGCAAAGCCAACTCGGAATTTCCTTTTTCTTGATAAATGTTGCCTAAATATTGATAAGAAATAGCGAGCCCGTTCTTAAAATTGGCACTGTGTGGATTGAGTTGGACGAGTTCTTCTCGCAGTTTATTGTATTTCTGAAAGAACTGCAAAGCCAACTCGGAATTTCCTTTTTCTTTATGGATAATGCCTAAGAATTGATAAGAATTAGCGAGCCCGTTCTTAAAAACGGCACTGTGTGGGTTGAGTTGGACGAGTTCTTCTTGCAGTTTATTGTATTTCTCAAAGAACTCCAAAGCCAACTCGGCATTTCCTTTTTCTTGATAAATGTTGCCTAAATATTGATAAGAAATAGCGAGCCCGTTCTTAAAAATGGCACTGTGTGGATTTAGTTGGACTAGTTCTTCAAAACTCTTAGACATCTTCTCAAAGAACAGCAAAGCCAACTCGGAATTTCCTTTTGCTTTATGGATAATGCCTAAGAATTGATAAGAACTAGCGAGCCCGTACTTAAAATCGGCACTATGTGGATTTAGTTGGACTAGTTCTTCAAAACTCTTAGACATCTTCTGAAAGAACTGCAAAGCCAACTCGGCATTTCCTTTTTCTTGATAGATATTGCCTAATTTCTCGTAAGAACTAGCGAGCCCCTTCTTAAAATCGGCACTGTGTGGATTGAGTTGGACCAGCTCTTCAAAGCCCTTAGACATTTTCTGAAAGAACTCCAAAGCCAACTCGGCATTTCCTTTTTCTTTATGGATAATGCCTAAGAATTGATAAGAATTAGCGAGCCCGTCCTTAAAATCGGCACTGTGTGGATTGAGTTGGACTAGTTCTTCAAAACTCTTAGACATCTTCTGAAAGAACTGCAAAGCCAACTCGGCATTTCCTTTTTCTTGATAAATGCTGCCTAAATATTGATAAGAAACCGCTAAATTCCGTTTATCTTTCAAGTAATCGAAAATCTTCTCCGCTCGCTTAAAGTAAGTCAAGGCTTTTTCAAAATCCCCGATATTTTTAAAGTAAGGGCCTAAATTAAACAAGGCGAATCGCCCAATCCAATCATCCTGTTGGTCAAAAAAGTCTAAGATGCTTTCCGCATAAGCGGGATAAGCGTGGTCTTTTAGATAGGATTCATTATGAGTCTCAAAGATATTTTCTAGGCTCTTTCGTAGAAGTTGGGTATTTTCAAGGTTCGGCTTTAACTGCCTGCGTACTAGGTCTTGGAGCAATGGGTGCATCTTAAAACGAATATCTACGGTGTCTTTGTCTAACCATCCCATGCGGTACAGTGTATTGAGTACGGATGTGCTTTCTAGATCAAACAAAGCCAATACTTGGGCTTTAGGTATAAACTCTGGGGGCAAAATGGAAAAATAACGGAGTATCTTCTGATGCTCCACGTCTGTAATCGTCTTGGGCTGAAACATCGCCATCAAATAATGGTCTATTTGGTCACGTCGCTGACCTTCAGAGAGTGCTGCATGGAGCCCTATTTTGACTTTTTCTTGACCGACGGGGTAGGATTGATCCGATTGGCGGAGTATTTCGAGTACTTTTGGGATGGACCAGTCATTTTTTTTGGCGAGTCGAGCGGTCAATTCGATGAGTAAGGTGTGTCGATTGATGTGATTCAGTAAGTCGTCTAGGTCTTGATCCGAAACTTGTACATGGGGATAATAATCCAGAAATAACGCCTTTGCATCGGCTTCACTCAATTCATTGACGGGCAAGTGCTCAAAATCCTCGGGCAAGACACGGCTGGTAATCAGTACGCTCCAAGGGATGCCTTTGATGTCATACTCGATATCCCCAAATTCGTCCAATGAGTTGACGTTATCAATGATGAGCAGGTTGTTACGTCGGTCATTCACTAGCTGGAAGATGAGCCAGTCGAAGTTGGATTGATCATTATTTTTTTGAGTAAAATCCAAATGGAGAGCGTTACCTAGTTGGGTCGTTAATTGGTCTTTGATGCTATTGTTGACGGTTACCCAAGCGACTTGGTCATAGGCGTCTAGGTATTCGGGGGAGTGAATGTAGCGAGCAGCAACGGCGGACTTGCCCATACCGCCTAGACCGTTGACGATGAGCAGTTTGCCTTTTTCTTGCAATTTTTCATGTAAATCCTTCAACAACTGAGTGCGCCCTTTAAAATACTGTGGGTCAGGTGGTGGCGTAGTGATAAATTTCACCATTTGGAGTAGTTGTCTTTGTTTCTGTTCAGGGAGTTGTTGAATATATTGTTTGATGGTGATGGTGTTGCCTTGGCTCCTTTCGATGACGATGTTGTTATTTCCAGTGACTTGAGTTTGTATGCCTATTTTTGTTAGCAGTTGTTGTTGTTCCTGTAGCGAAAGCTTGCTTAAGAAATCTTCTAGGAGTGCTTGAATTTTTTTTATCTCTTTGATGACTTCTTCCTGCCTTTCAAAAATCTTAAAAATGTGTGTTTTATAGTGTGCTTCGATATCTAGCTTGCGCAAAAGGTCATCTTCCTTTGCTTTCGCTAAAAATAACTGGTAAAATCTATTGACTTCTTCCTTTTGGAAGTCTTGGATTTTGGGATTTTGTCGCAAGGTGGTCTCCAATCGAGCTTCTTCAATCTCCTTGAAAAAGCTAAACTCCACAAGGATGGTGACTAAATCTTGGGATTTTGTAAAGTGATACCCTGAAGCATCATCGGATGGGATAGAATATTCTTTTTCGTAGGCATCAATCGTTCGGTTGATGACTTGGTTCAACCTTTCGGCAAAAGACTGCTCGGTAAGTCCTTCAATACTCTTATTGACCAATTTTTTGAAAAGGACAGAAGCTAATTTGGCGGGAATCCAGGTGGTTATAGGCATTAGATTACGCTTTAAATTGGATAGCTGTATGATAGTTGGGTGAAGTTATTAAAAAAAATCAATTGGCGCACTATGATTGGCGAATATTTTGGAAAGTAAGCATCGATAAGTAAAATATTTTTTTCCATAAGTATATTTCCGTCCGAATGTAGTCTGCCATAAACGCTCGAAAGAGCCATTGAACCCCGAAGGCACTTTAAACGCTACGAAGTAGCCAATGAACGCCGAAGGCAAATTGAACGCCGAAGGCACTTTGAACGCTACGAAGTAGCCAATGAACGTCCGTAGGACAAATTAAACGCTAAGCAAGTAGCCTCTAATTCACTTTAAAAACCCGCTTAGTCACCAAATCAATCATCGCACGAATATCATCCTTCAAGAGCCGATCTTCTCCTAATTTTTTGACTTTTTGGCGGATGATCTGAAAATTCTCTTCTAAGAGCCTAGACATTTTGTTGGGTCTTCTAAATTCTACGGCTTGGGCGGCGTACATCAACTCAATCGCTAGGATTTTGTCCAAGTTGCCAAGGATTTGGTTAAATTGCCTTGCGGAAATGCTGCCCATTGAGACATGGTCTTCTTGCCCCAAAGACGTAGGAATGCTATCCGCAGACGGGGGAAAACACAACGATTTATTTTCGGTAACGAGAGCGGCTGTGGTATATTGGGGAATCATATACCCCGAATTAAGCCCACCTTTATCCGTCAATAGTCTAGGGAGCCCATATTTGCCTTCGAGCAATAGGTAAGAGCGCCTATCGGAAATATTCCCGATTTCTGAAGCCGCCAAAGAGCCATAATCCAAAGCCATGGCGAGTGGCTGCCCATGAAAATTGCCGCC
>CAMZKG010000084.1 GCA_947311105.1 uncultured Saprospiraceae bacterium | reverse complement strand
GGTAAGTATTTGAGAATAACTAACGCTCCATGTCGTGGGCAGTAGCAGAACTCGCAAGTACGACGGGCTTTAGCCCGTCGAAAATACAAGACAAGCAAAAAAGCACACTAGACAGGTAAGTATTTGAGAATAACTAACGCTCCATGTCGTGGGCAGTAGCATAACTCGCAAGTACTTTTTAGTTCAGCATATTCTTAAACCGTTTCCGTTTTCCATCATCATCTCCATCAAGGCGTTTTTCTTTGAAAGAAGTATAATTTCCTTCAAAAAACTCCGCATTACCTTCGCCATCAAAATATAAAATATGGGTAGCCAAGCGGTCAATAAACCATCTATCATGCGAAATCACCAAGACACAGCCCGCAAAATTCTCCAAACCTTCTTCCAACGCCCGAAGCGTGTTGATATCAATATCGTTGGTCGGCTCATCAAGTAGAATCACATTACCACCATCTTTCAAGGTCAAAGCCAAATGCAAGCGATTTCGTTCTCCACCAGAAAGGACAGCCGTTTTTTTCTGCTGATCCGTCCCATTAAAATTAAATCGGCTCAAATAAGCTCTAGCATTGATGCTATAAGTCCCAATTTCCACAAATTCGTTACCTTGAGAAACTGTCTCATAGACCGTCTTTTCGGGATCTATGGCACTGTGGCTCTGATCGACATAAGACATTTTGACCGTATCCCCGATTCTGACACTACCCGCATCAGGCTTTTCTTCTCCCATCAACATCTTAAACAAAGTGGTCTTTCCCACTCCATTAGGGCCAATGATCCCGACCACGGCGGCTTTCGGCACGGAAAAAGAAAAATCTTTCAACAACACCCTGTCACCAAATCCTTTGGTCACGTTATCTACTTCAATCACCACATCGCCTAATCTAGGCCCTGAAGGGATATATAATTCCAACTTAGACTCTTTTTGCTTCGCATCTTCACCAGCCATTTTTTCATAAGCACTCAATCTAGCCTTACCCTTAGCCTGACGCGCCTTTGGGGTCATCCGTGACCATTCCAATTCCTTTTTCAAGTTCTTTTGGCGTTTGGACTCGTCTTTTTCTTCCCGTGCAAGCCGATCGGTCTTTTGTTCTAACCAAGATGAGTAATTCCCTTTCCAGGGAATGCCTTCTCCCCTATCCAATTCCAGTATCCAACCCGCCACATTATCCAAGAAATATCTATCGTGCGTCACCGCAATCACCGTCCCCTTAAATTGTTGTAAATATTGCTCCAACCACTGCACAGACTCTGCATCCAAGTGGTTGGTCGGCTCATCCAACAATAAAATATCGGGCTTATCCAATAACAATCGAGCCATTGCCACCCGTCTTTTCTCCCCACCAGAAAGTACGCCAATTTTTTGGTCATAAGGTGGACAGCCCAAAGCGTCATGGGCGATATCAATCTTATTGTCCAACTCCCAAGCATCTAGCGCATCCAATTTGTCCATAAGGACACCTTGCTTATCAATCAACTTCATCATCTCGTCTTCGTCCATCGGCTCTGCGAGCTTCAAGTTGATTTCTTCGTAATCTTTAAGCACTTTCATCGTTTCCCCTACGCCTTCTTCAAGCGTTTCACGGACTGTTTTTTCGGCATCAAGCTTTGGTTCTTGCTCCAAGAACCCAATTTTATAATTACCATCAAACTCTATTTTCCCTTGATAATCATCGTCTTGCCCTGCGATAATGCGCAAAAGAGTGGATTTTCCAGCTCCGTTTAGACCTAAAATACCAATTTTAGCCCCATAATAAAAGGACAACCAGATGTTCTTTAAGACTTGTTTGTTAGGTGGGTGAATTTTATTCACTCCAGACATGGAGAATATGATCTTTTCGTCAGCCATTTGCTTTTTTTCTTGATAGTAAAATTTTGAAAGTGCAAAGGTACGAGAAAAAATGTACTTTACCTAAAGGGCATCGCTTCACGAAGAAGAGACTTGAAAGCCAACAATGACGAGAATATTTTTTTCCGTACATTTGCCCTATGAGAATTGCCATCAACGCCCGTTTTTTGCATCCTGACAAGATGGAAGGCATCGGGCGCTACTCCTACGAGACCATACGTCGCATCGTGGATCACCATCCCGAAGATACTTTTCTATTGTTGACCGACAATAATGGCGCTTCCGCTTTTACCTTTCCCAAAAATGTGACTATCAAAAAAATTGGTATTTTGCCGGCACGTCACCCTTTACTTTTTTTGCTCTGGTTTGAATTTTCCGTAAGGAGAGCTTTAAAAAAATTTAGGGCAGATGTGTTTTATTCGCCAGATGGATTTATCCCGACACTCAAGACGGTACCTTGCGTACCCGTTATTCATGACATTGCGTGGAAGCACTTTCCAAAGCATGTCAAGCTCAAAGACAGACTATATTACCGTTGGATGACCCCTAGATTTTGCCGCAAGGCTGCCAAAATCATCACCGTCTCCAAATTTTCTAAGTTAGATTTGATGAAATTTTATCATCTACCTTCGTCCAAAATCGTCGTTACGGGTAATGCCTGCTCGCCCGATTTCCACCCCATCAACGAGATTCAGCAGATGCAAATCCGCCGTCAATACACCGAGCAAAAAGACTATTTTTTCTATGTCGGTGCCCTCCACCCACGCAAAAACATCGTCCACCTCATCAAAGCTTTCGACATATTCAAACAGGAGACCAACTCCAACATGAAACTCCTACTAGCAGGTCGAATGGCTTGGAAAAATAAAAAATTCAAAAAAACTTTGGATAGCCTTGCGGCAAAAGACGACATCATCCAATTGGGTTTTGTGCCCAATGAAGACTTGCCGTTACTGATGGGTTCTGCCTTTGCCTTGACCTATATTTCCCTTTTTGAAGGTTTTGGCGTACCGCTTTTGGAAGCGATGGCGGCGGATGTGCCTGTGATTACTTCGACCGTTTCTTCGCTCCCCGAAGTGGCGGGAGATGCCGCCATTACAGTAAATCCCAACAACCCCAAAGAAATCGCTCAAGCCATGATTACCTTGCGGAAAAATGTTGATTTGTACAACGAATTAGTGGACAAAGGTCGCAAAAGAGTCAAGGAATTTAGTTGGGATGATTATGCGCAGACGGTTTATGATGTGCTTGCGCAAAAAAGCCAACTTGCCTTCAGCGGAGACTTGCCTGATGTGTTGCTAAAATGATGCGAGTGGGGCACTATTCCCAAAAAAAATGGGCTTCGCTTTCTATTGCTTTACTAACCAAGCCAATCACTATTTGTATTTGTCCCAACGGGGAACAGGAATAATCATCTGTTCATCAACGGACATCCATCCTTTTCATGAGCTGGTGGCTAGGCGAAAGCCAATGTTGTTGTTGCGGTTATCGGCATTGTTGTTATTGCGATAAGCCACTCGGCAGTTCTGCGCATTGTTGTTCCAAGAGCCGCCGCGAATCACACGGTTCGAGCCTACGATGTTATCCCTTTTAGTGGTGTTACAAATCCATTTGAAATAGTATGCTCCCATTTTGGGGGACGCATTTGACCTACTATCCATTTGTAAATGAATTTACAAAGCCACAAATCTACTAGATTACAAACACCTTCCTGCGCAATTCTAGGGTATCAGCATACCTGACATTCGCAATCAAAGGCATAATGTGATCAACATATTCTTCTTCAGTCCATAGGTCAGTCTTTAAGTAGTGTTCATATTTTTTTGCTTTGTGCACAAATCTTTTTTTGCTTTGCTTTGCTAACCATGTTTTTTCTCGAAAGAGCCTAAATCCCAAAAACGTCAAGCCATGTACATTTTTATTTAACAAGCTCACCTTTAAAGTTAATGCCAATTTTTCCGAAAGGAAAGTCGTCACCAGATTTTGTGCCTCTTTTAATTTTGCTTTATCATTACTCCACAATATCATATCATCCATATAACGAACATAAGCAGAAATTTTTAGTTCTTCTTGGATATACCTATCCACAAAGGACAAATAATAATTGGCAAAATACTGACTCGTCAGATTCCCGATGGGCAGTCCTTTACCTACTTCTGTTTCATAACTCGCAATAATCTTTTTAAAAATCTGTAGCACAGACCTATCTTTTATCTTGCGACGTATTAGCTCAAAAAGCAACTCATGATCTATACTATCAAAGTACCGACGTATATCCAACTTTAAAAACCACCGATTTTTATAATGAAACTGCTCGGCACGATTCAACGCAGCATGTGTGCCCTTATCCTTGCGCGTCGCATAGCTATCAAATATCTGTAAACGCTCAAATATTGGATGGCAAACATTCATCAACGCATGATGCAACACCCTTTCGGGAAATGATGCCGCACATATCTGACGCTCTTTGGGCTCATATATGGTAAAAAAATGATAATCGCCTACCTGTACATCACCAGATAGGATTTCTGCTTGCAGCTTACGCAAATGACTATCGAAATCCTGACGATAAGCCAAGACATCTGTTTTTGCATCTTTTCCTTTTCGTGCCTTATAGAAAGCCAGATATAGGTTTTCCATGTCCGCTATTTTCTCAATCAGGTTTCCTACTCGTTTCATCTTGGTACATTTTTAGGATAGATACTCCATACTTTGCCAATCTCTTTTCTCCTATTCCTTTGATTTGCTGCATATTAGTGCGTGTCAATTCTGGCAGCTTAGCGATATCGACTAACTCCGCATCAGTAAAAACAGCAAAAGCTGGCACCGCATCATTTTTAGCTATCTCTTTGCGATACTTCCGCAATTGCTCAAATACACCAAATGTCTTTTCATCCAACAGCTTGCGATAGTCCTTCTTCTCTTTTCTTTCTCGATTGGACGCACTTTTTCCTCCTGATATATAGCTTATACAAAAACTCCAATACCCCTTGTCACCACCCACAAACTCCTTGTCTATGTCAATAACCTTATGCGAACGCATGAACTTATTTAGCTCTTCATTCGCATCTTCTCCGTATTGTGCGCTAATCGCAAATATCTTAAATTCCATAATGTATTGCTTTTTTTCAAAAAAAATCGACCGCTTCGCGATTTAAAACAAATTACTACCCGCTACACTACGTGCTGCGGTCGGCTGCGCACTCCCTTGCTACTCCGTTCCGTGGGCAGTAATTTTTGCTCATGAAAAGGTCGGATGAACCGTTATAAACTGGTGGCTAGGCGAAAGCCAATGTTGTCGTAGCGGGAATCGGCAAAGTAGGAATTGCGATAAGCCACTCGGCAGTACTGCGCATTGTAGCACCAAGAGCCGCCGCGAAACACACGGGGCGAGCCATCACCAGATTCCCAAGCACTTCCATTCTTTGGTGCATTTTTGTAGTTACCATGATACCTATCTTGACACCATTCATTTACATTCCCACTCATGTCGTAAAGGTCTAATTCGTTTTTTTGTCTTTGACCGACTTTATCCATCTTAATATCCTTTCTATCTAAAGAACCGTCAAATATGTTAGCATACTCACTCAAGTCAGCTTCATCATTCGTTCCCGCCCATTTCTGGTGTAAACTTCCACCCCCAGCAGCAAATTCCCATTCAGCTTCGGTCGGTAGGCGATAACCATTAATATCCTGTAACACATCGGTTATTTTTCCATTTTTGTTTATAAAATTCCCGTCGCTATCATAAGCTGGTTTCAGCCCCTTTTTTTCACTCAAAAAATTACAATAAGCAATCGCATCATACCAACTAACAAATATCACTGGATACAAATCGCGTTCCAATCCAAATGACCGCCCAAACTCATCAAACTGCCAAGAACATCCTACCTGCTGAACATATTCGAGCGTATTTCCTATCCATTTTGCACCGATAGCCCACCCTTCTCTTTCGGATGTTGTTCGGTAATTCTTCTCCTTCACAAAGGCCGCAAACTCTTGGACAGTTACTGCTTTTTTAGCCATCTTAAAAGAGCGCACCGTTACAGGATGTTCTTCAGCATCGTTTTCATTATTACCCATAATAAAACCGCCCCCTTCTATCGTAACCATTTCTGATGAAATCACCTCCCATTCATCTCTGCATTCAAGATAAACAGGCATCCTTTTTTCCTTATCATCTGGTTTGCAAAGCAAGCGTCCATATTCTGAGTACTGAACAGCATCAAAGCCTAGAAAATCATTGGCAACGTTCACATTCTTAACAAATATAAAAGACGCTTTGCGCAAGTCAGCAAACAATGAATTCAAATCAGTTGTGTCCATCAAAATATGATCATTAGCAAACTCCAAATAATTTATACCTGAACTGCTTATACCAGCCCATTTACTAGAAACATCTTGTCTATCAGTCATTATTTTGACTTCAGGCTTTAGTTTTACATGCTGGAGCACATCCATCTCTCTAGCAAAAAGAGCCTTGAATCTGATTTTATCAAAATCAAAAGCATTCAATTTTTCTTTAAATTTTTCACGACCACTTTCTATGAATAAAGGATACAAATAGAGAAAATCAATGAAAGAGCGGTGCCAAAAAGCATACTTCTCTTCCTTGTATTGAAGGAATGGTAAGTTTACTAAATCCATGTCAGGGTAGCTGTTTGGGTCAATATTCAAATCTAGCATATCGGTTTCATCACTCCTATTAGCCACTAGCCCCATTAGCCAAGACCGAGTGTTCTGATCATCTAGCTGTAAGACATGCTTATAATACTCAAACAAGCTGGCCTTTGGTGGTTGATTGACTGTCACCATCTGTGCCGCAAAACAGTTAATATCCATACTTGAATCTAGCCTTCCTATATTCCTAAAATTAATTTTATCTTTATCAGGCATATTTTCTCGATATCTGACCGCACACATCTCCTTATAAAACAGCCAAGCATCACTAAAAGCATTTTTATCCAGTAGATTTTCATCAATATCCCCATCAAACAGCAATCCAGCCATAAAAAACTCCTTAAAAGTGCGATGAGTGAAGCTATAACTTGGCTCCCCGCCTTTTTTTACCATCACCCGCTTTAAGAGACTTCGATCTGCCACAATGAGTTTTTTTACACCAATACCTGCATCATCAAGGATTGACTTAATCTCACTTGCACGAAATAAATGAGTACCTGACATTAATAAGTCAACATACTTTACGTATGCTCGTTGTGCAAAGACACGCATTACTTTTTCTAAATGCTTCTTTAAATTGTTGATACCCATTGCTCTCTCTTCTCTTTCTATCCAGGCATCTACAATAAAACGATATATTTGATAGGAATTAAGACTATAGGCATTTTGTAAAATAGCAGCATCTAAAATGTCTTCTAAATATTGCAACATAATCGGGCGAACCATTAAATTTTTAGTCTGTTTAAAGATAGCTAGTGCGCGTTCCCTTTTTGTTTCATCATCCGAGTATTCTTGCTCTATTCGCAATTTAATACGCTTTTCATCCAAATAATTCAAATAGATGTGCTTATAGTCAAAAACTTTGTATTGAGACCTGTTAGAAACATTCAATATAGATGTCTTTTTCCTAATCGCTCCCATGAAAAACTGCTCCCTACAAGCAATGATTACTTTTGCATATTGCTGAGTATAAGTTTCGATTTGTCTAAAAAAATACTCGCTATCCTGAAAAGCTTCTATAGCTTCATCAAAGCTATCCAAAAACAATATCGTCTTTTCTTTTTGCTTTGCATCGAGATTAAAGATTGGAGTCAAATCATCTGTACACGACCTAAACAAAACACTAAAAGCACCTTTATCAATAGCCAATTGGGCAAATAGCAACCGCATTTGCATAGACTTTCCCGTACCGCTATCTCCAAGCAACAGATAAAACTTCTTATCACTTACTTCATCTTTCAACTCTGGCACCAACACCTCATCAAAGCTTTCCCCAGATTGGCTTTTTGAATTGATTTTTGAGAAAGTAAGCGGAATAAAATTAGCAAAAGTCTGTACCAGCATAGCTATTTCACTTTGATCAAAAATATTTAGTTGTTCGAAAGCCCTTTTATATTTATCCCGTTTTTTGTATTTTCCCGTAAGGGTCAACCAAAGGCGCCTAAAAAAGCCCCCAAAAGATTCCTTTATTGTTGTACTATTGATTGGCTCAACTAATACATCAGTATCAGGATTTGAATTTATCACCCGAATCAATTGCTCGTCAAATCCATTATACTTCTGTTTAAAAAATATATCCATTCCAATCCAATCTCGGACATCAAACAACTTATCTTCAGCATACAAAAAATTATACAAAACGGTCGAAAAATCATCTTTGTCTGTCCCTAATTCTGGGCAAAAACGCTCTATCAACTTAGCCAAGTCCTTTTTTTTATGCATGTCTTCTAAAAGCAATTTCCAGTTTTTTTCATTCCAAGTAAAATTGTTTTTAAAATAAAACACCGGCATCGCTTTAGTCTCTGTAAGCGCCCAAGAACGTTTAGCTTTGACAAAGGACTCAATAAAATTTTCTTTTTCACTATAAAAATTTTCCGACCACTTAATAGCCATCTCATCCTTTATTACTCCATCAAACCCAATGGTGGTCAAACCTGTAATATTAGCTATGTGCTTAGCGATTGACGCACTATTACACGCATTGAGTACGACTAGATTCAAATGGTTAGTATAGGACTTTAAGAAGCAGGCAAGATTAAGCTTTGACACCTCCTGCTCTTTAGGCCCATCCTCTTTAGGCCCATCCCCTTTAAAGATAATGTCCCCAAATTCATTTCCATGAGCGGATATATGTAAGATTGAAGGCATCTCATCTAAAAAGCTTTTCAACTTAGAGACTGTGGTGCTGGTACAGAAAATAGCATTATACTCAGAATTCTGTTGAATTTTCTCAAACTCGGATTGAGTATCTAAATCAACTTGCGACTTAGGTATAGCTTCCGCAAATAACAAAGTATTTAGATTGTCCATAATGTATTATTTTATCAAAATAGCCTGAATATCTTTGACATCTATGTTGCTTGCATTTTCATCAAAAAACGCTTTGAGTTCCAGTTCATTACCAACACCCAAAGGAACTACCATATCATCACCGTGCGCTTGCTGAATGATAGCTATTTGTGGTTGATTTTTCTGGTCAACGTCTAGCTGCTGCTTCTCCCTTTCGTACTTTTCCTTTTCTACCTTCCATTTTTCCTTATCAAGCTTAAGCCTAAGCACATTTAGCTTAAGCTTTTCATTTTCTAGGTTTAGTTTTCGCCAATCCATGATTTCTTTCCAAACAAGATGTACATTGGTAAGAACAATAATGATAGTCCCAATGTTATCGGTGACAACTTGCACGAAATCTTCCACACCCCGTACCGCTTCATTTGCAGAATCATCTGGAATCGGCAAAATCACACTAACGCTAATATCACGATAAGCTTCTTCGATTTCTTTAGGCAAACAGCCCTTAATTTTTATGGGTATCTCCATGACTTGCTTTTTTTTTATGCAAAAAATCCATCCTACTAACTAATTGTAAGGCAAGGTACAAAATATCTTAAAATTCATCAACTGTATTGGTTCTTTTCTAAAAAATAGCCCACTTAGCATTTTAAATCTGTGCCATAAGGCTAGGCTTTTATGAGTTTGAAATTTTCTTTTTTAGCAGTGTTTTCGAGATTAGCTCCTTCCCCCCCTTTAAAAGAGACTTCTGTATAAATACTTTACTCAATGGTTCGGTAAAAAAACAATACTCCGACGTAGCCTGCCACGCTTCCAACGTCTTCCTTGATTAAGGCAAAATTTGAAGGTGCTTGATGTTTAGAAGCTCTGTTGTAGCGGCTACCGCCGTTCTCTCCCTTCGGCCGCTGCCGCACCCGACCCTTCGGGATCGGTCGTTCACGTCAGAAGTTTACAGCGTGACCCGCTACG
>CAMZKG010000083.1 GCA_947311105.1 uncultured Saprospiraceae bacterium | reverse complement strand
CGTTAGTTCATAACGTTTATTTCCTGTTTTTAGTTTGTTCTTGGGGGGCGATGTGGTTTTTTGGCTCTGTAATGGTTAAGTTAATGCTTTTTTGTCTTAGCTCATGGTCGGATTTTTTGGGGACACTACATTTTTTTATTAGGCAGTATGGGCTAGTGCCAGCGGGTTGCAATCCGTGATTGCGCAAACGATAAACTAAAAAATAATCTTAGAAATAATAGATTCATCAAATAATTTCCGATACTTTTCCTTTTCTTTTTGCCCCATATCAGCTGCTGAAGGGGGATCTTCACCAAACGAACAAGCCGAAATCAAAATAATACTAGAATTTAAACCATAATTGGCTTCGATAATTCCAATTCTGAACAAATAGCTTTTTCTATCCAAAATCACCTTAATATATCTATCTTCTTTATATCTTTTAAGTAAATCTAAAAATAATGCATCCGAGTTAATGTAGCCTTTTTTTTGCAAAATTGAATCGAAATAAATATCTGAATTAATCCAATCATAATCCAAATCATGAAATACAATTGAATCCAATTTCCTTTTAAGTACAGTGTCCAAAACATTATAACCGTACAATTCAATATACCCTTGCCCACCCACTGTTATAAAAAAATAATTTTTTAAATAATAGTACCCAGAAAAAGACAGAATAGCTATAAACACGATAAAAACAAGAAACTTCTTCATAGTCTTTTTGGCATCGGTTTTGGGTAAACCTTTTCTCGCTTCTTCTTTGGTTTCGGACCCTTTAAAACCCAATTGAAGAATTGAGCAACTCGTTTAGCTCTGTTCGCAGTTTTTTTAGTAACTTTCTGACCAGTTACTACATCAATTCCACCGTCTTTCCTTTTTTTTATCACTTTATTTGCTGCATTGACTAAGTCGACATCTGCAGGACGTACATCTCTGTTATGCAATGCACCGTTAAGACCTGAAACTTTCTTCTTGCCATATGCCTGATCATGCTGTAATGCAGCAGCGTCAACTTCATCTTGTGGTTCTCTTCGATAATCATCACCACCTTCAAACTCAGGATTATCCGGTCCAATATAAATAGAGCCAAACATATTGTTATCACCAATATCCATCAACTCATTCTCCCCTTTCACATATTCTCCATTCAAGTTCCTTCTAATATGCAGGCGTTTGCCATTCTCATCAAAATACTGATATTGAACCTTTCCAAAGTCTTCTTGCGTCATAGCCTTTCCATCACTTTTTTTGTAATACCATAGTCCATTTCCTCTATCGTTTCGAACTTCAATATTATCAATCTTTTTAAGCAAGGTAGCCTTTCCATCTTTTAAGGTAAATTGATAAATTAACTCTTCTAACCCATCAAGGTCAATCGCCCAAATAGGCTTATTTCCCGCAAACTGATAAGGAGTGTACCAAGGAAAAGAACTACTCAAAGGATCCACCGACAAAAACCGACCAATCCCTGGCTCATATATCCGAAATCCATAGTCATAATGCGTCTGCGTACCCCACTCGCCTTCGGTGTCCTTCTCCTTACCGTTAAACCCATAACGATAGCCACCGCTAGCCAACGTACGACTAGGCATCTCCATTCCGAAAGGGTAATAATCGGTGGCGGATAAAATGACAGGGTCATAATAATCGGCAAATGTGCTATTCACGTTATCGAATTTAGGTATTTTTCGGTCGGATATCACGGCTAGGATGTTTCCTAGATGGTTCGTTAATTCATAACGTTTATTTCCTGTTTTTAGTTCACTTAGGTGGTTGAATATGGAGATGGTGTCGGGGATACCACTACCTCCATCTCTTTGCCGTTAAAGCCAAGTTTTTACTAACTTTAGTATATAATACAGGTATTCCTGCTTATGCAAAATGGGAATTTTCTTGGGTTTCATGTTTCAAAGTTAGGCGTTTTGGGGAAAATGGTCAAGCACATGGGAAAAATGCCAAAAATGCTTGCTTTTCACTTTTCAAAGATTTATCATTGTGTGTCGTATTTTGGTGCCAATTTCTCTCTGAATTCAAGGTATTTTTCACCAAGACAAATATCTATAAAAAAGCTTTTCCAACTTAGTTTCTGGAACTAATTTAATATTCTCTAAAGACACAATATCACCATTTTCATCTTTTTGCAATTTATATCCATTAACTAACGTCAATTCTCTCTCCAAAATTGAAAATTTGAAATCACCCATAATAATAACGGAGTCATTTCTATGAAACGATGACCACCCACCATTTGTGAATAAAATAGAATCATTTCTACAGAAAAAACGAGTAGAACTATTATTCTTAGACAAACGAAAAGCAAAATCTGGTAATTCTTTTTCAAATTTATAAATTGCAGCCACCCTAGAATATCGAGAACCAAAAAGACTATCTAGCTCTATCACATCAAAATTATTTGCTACAGAATAGCATCTTTTTAATTCTAACCACGGATACTGACCAACATCAGAAGGATGTGACTTCCAACCATAAATTATAATAAAAATGGTAGCAAATAAAAAATAAAAAATGCTCAAAAATACATTTTCCCTTGCAGCGACAAATCCGAAGCCAATAAGCAAAATAATAAATAAAATACTCATAATAAAAATAGTTCCAATCACACCTAGTCCTGTGTATGGGAAAAAAACAAATAAAAATCTTTCATTCAGTAAAAAAAGCACTGCATAAAGAATACCTAAACTCAGAGTCATTAAATATATTTTTTCCTTAATCATTTTCCACAGGGTTAAGCTTCGGAATTTTTCCTGAATCAATGGCACTATCAATTAGCTCAGGATGTTCAAAATCAAACGAATGCGCATGCTTACTTTTCTTCTTATAATACTCACTAACATCTAGTTCAACATTTTTCGTTTTACCTTTATTTCGATAAACACGTTGAGCACCTTTTGCATCGTCATTATCAATGGCATTTGCCCACCCTTTCTGAACTGTATCTTTCTTGTTATACAAATGGATGTGATCATTAACTCCATTTTCAAAATTAGGATTTTCTGGATTGTTACCATTATAAACAGGAGTTGATATGGATATTAAGTTAACTTTTTCTCCATTGGTTAATTCAAATATAATTTTAGCAGCTTGTATTGCCACATTTCCTCCATGACTGTGACCTACAAGCGTAATTTCCTCACCCTCAATTCTATTCTCTAAAACATATTCTGCTAGTTCTTTAGCAGCAAGTCCCCTGTCATATTCATCATTACCATACCAATCCTTTCCACTTTCCCTAATTTTAGTAGTATGCCAACTAAATCCAGTATCAATAGTTTTATTATTAGTAATTCTTAAAACCGCCTTTGTCAATGGCTCTGTCCATCTACCAGAAGTTGAAATAGTACCATGAACAAAGAAAGCCTCCAAGCCGTCTAAATCAACAGCCCTTATCGGCGTATTACTAGCAAACTGATAAGGAGTCAATTCAGGATACTTTTTAGTCAAAGGATCCACCGACAAAAACCGACCAATACTAGGCTCATATATCCGAAATCCATAGTCATAATGCGTCTGCGTACCCCACTCGCCTTCCGTGTCCTTCT
>CAMZKG010000082.1 GCA_947311105.1 uncultured Saprospiraceae bacterium | reverse complement strand
TTGCTAAACTGTCGTAATCCCCATAGTCCTTTGGCGGATGTAGTTCAACATTGGACTAATCGCTAGGTCTTGCAGACCGCTCATAGTCCTATTTATTGCAAGTAGGTATCTCTCGCTAGTTAATCTTGTATAGCCTGCCAAGTAGCATAGCGCAGGTTTTTAGCCTGCGTATAAAAACAAAGGAAAAAGCAATGGCGTTCCCTTCGCCCCAAATGGCCAAACCAAACAAAAAGGCACTCCAAACGGAGTGCCTTTTTAGCTGCTTTAGTAAATAATTTACTCAATTTTCGATGTTAATATAAAGCAAACAAAGGCTTTTTGGAGATAGAAGTAGAAGATGCTGTTACCAGAAAAGTTGAGCAATATTTGAAGAAAATTGAGATAGATAAGCCCAATCATTTTGTTCTAAAGAACGATAAGAAACAACAGAGTTTTATTTGTAAAGTCGCGGTTGTTCAGGGCGGTGAATCGTATAGAGTAGTTTCTTTTGCGGAAGACAAAGAATCTTTTCCTGGGTTATCGATGTATCTGTCTGGCTATATTTCCTTGTCCAAAGAGCGTTATGCAAGTCATAAAGTAATTCTTGCTCTGCGATATTTTTTAACTATTCTCTATACTTTAGGGTTTGAGATTATGGAGGATGTAGACATGATTTCCTGAGCTACAGGAAAACCCTTTGAGTATAGTAAAGTGCACGCAAAAGAAATTTTTAAGCTCAAAGAATCCATCCAGTATGACGCTGAGTATGTCATGAATACTAACGGCTATACCCAAAGGGAATGTTGTGATGAGTATTCAGCTAATTCAATCTTTTAAAGGGTGTGGGCAAGTTCAAGTGGTGAACTCGCTCATTGGGGAAGGTTAGGGCGCATGCGTAGCTAGAGACATTGGTGCGAGTAGTTAGCCATCAGTACCCTAAATATGCCTATATTTGTGCCCTGTTTTTCCGAAAGGAGCCAAATACGACCAAATTATGACTTACCAAGAAGCAAAACCCTATCAACCCAAGCATAAAATACGCTTGGTTACCGCAGCATCTCTATTTGATGGGCATGATGCGGCGATTAATATTATGCGCCGAATTTTGCAGAGAACGGGGGCAGAAATCATCCATATTGGACACAATCGCTCTGTCGAAACCATCGTAAATACTGCCATTCAGGAAGATGTGCAAGGGATTGCTATTACGTCTTATCAAGGTGGGCACAACGAGTTTTTTAAGTATATGTACGATTTGCTTCACGAAAAAGGAGCAGGGCACATCAAAATTTTTGGTGGTGGCGGCGGTACTATTTTGCCTACGGAGATAGATGAGCTGCAAAAATACGGCATTACAAGGATTTATTCACCTGATGATGGACGTTCGATGGGCTTGCAGGGGATGATTAATGATGTGATTGAATCTTGCGATTTTTCGATTGCCCAACCTTTGGAGAGTCCTAAGAATGTGCTAAAAGACACTTCTCATCGTTCGATTGCTCGCTTGATTACCCTTGCGGAAAATGCGCCCGATGAGCATAAAGACCTATTGAAAAAAATCGATCTACTGGCAGCAAAGTCCAAAGTGCCGGTTTTAGGGATTACAGGGACTGGTGGCGCCGGTAAGTCAAGCTTAGTAGATGAAATTATTAGGCGATTTTTGATGGATTTTGATGATAAGAAGATCGGTATTATTTCGGTCGATCCTTCTAAGCGAAAGACAGGCGGTGCTCTTCTCGGGGATAGAATTCGGATGAATGCCGTCAATCACCCCAATGTCTATATGCGTTCGTTGGCAACAAGGCAGTCTAATTTGGCATTGTCGAAATATGTACAATCTGCTTTGAACATCCTAAAAGTAGCGGGTTTTGACTTGATTATTGTAGAGACTTCTGGAATAGGGCAATCCGATACAGAGATTATTGACCACTCAAATGTGTCTTTGTATGTGATGACGCCCGAATATGGGGCGGCTTCTCAATTGGAGAAAATTGACATGTTGGATTTCGCGGATTTTATTGCCGTGAATAAATTTGATAAACGCGGTGCTGAAGATGCCGTGAGAGATGTTGCCAAGCAGTATATGCGCAATCATAATCTTTGGGATACACCCATGGCAGATATGCCTGTGGTGGGGACGATTGCGTCGCAGTTTAATGATCCAGGTACCACCAAATTGTATCGCCTGATGATGAATAAATTGTTAACGTACAACTCGGATTTGAAGTCTCATTTGGTGATAGGCGCAGGGCAAAGTGAAAAACAATTTATCATACCGCCTAGGCGAGTACGTTACCTTTCGGAAATAGCAGATGATATTAGAAACTACGGTGTTTGGGCAGAAAAGCAAAGTGAAATTGCTCGACAGTTATTTGGTGTTAAAAATACCATTGCTGTTTTAAAGGCGCAAGAAGGGCAAGAAGATATGATTTTGGCTCTAGAAAAAACCTATAGTGATTTAGAGATGCACTTGGATGCTTTTTGCCGTAAGGCCTTAGATGAGTGGGAAGATTTGAAGACACAGTATGCTCAGGATGAGTTTGTGTATAAGGTTAGAAATCGGGAGATAAAAGTGCCGACTTTTACGAAGTCGCTTTCGCAAACGCGCATACCTAGAGTGATTTTACCTAAGTTTAAAGATTGGGGCGAAATCCTAAAATGGATACTAATGGAAAATGTACCAGGTCGTTTCCCCTATGCGGCAGGCGTCTTTCCTTTTAAGCGAAAGGGTGAAGACCCAACGCGAATGTTTGCGGGCGAAGGAGGCCCAGAGCGAACCAACAGGCGTTTTCACTACGTGGCAGGTGATATGCCATATAGCCGGCTATCGACGGCTTTTGATTCGGTTACGTTGTATGGAGAAGATCCCGATGAACGTCCGGATATTTATGGGAAGGTCGGTAATTCGGGGGTGAGTATTTCGTCCTTGGATGATGCTAAGCGATTGTACTCTGGATTTGATTTGTGTAATCCGACGACTTCGGTGTCTATGACGATTAATGGGCCAGCTTCCATCATGACCGCTTTCTTCATGAATGTGGCGATAGACCAACAGTGTCAAAGATATATCGAAGAGCATAAACTAGAGCATTTAGTAGAAGTCAAGCTAAAAGAAAAATATGACGACAAAGGAGTCGCTCGTCCAGTATATCGTGGGGAGATTCCGAAAGGAAATGATGGATTAGGACTGATGTTATTGGGTTTGACGGGTGATGATATTTTGGAGTCAAGTGTATATGGGGAGTTAAAAGCGAAGGCAATATCATCTGTTCGGGGAACGATACAGGCAGATATTCTAAAAGAAGATCAGGCGCAGAATACGTGCATTTTTTCGACAGAGTTTTCATTGCGTTTGATGGGGGATATGCAGGAGTATTTTAATAAAAATAATATTCGGAATTTTTATTCTGTGTCTATATCGGGCTATCATATTGCGGAAGCAGGAGCCAATCCTATTTCTCAATTGGCATTTACGCTGGCGAATGGATTCACTTACGTGGAATACTACCTGAGTCGGGGCATGGACATAAATAGTTTTGCGCCAAATTTATCCTTTTTCTTCTCTAATGGGTTGGATCCTGAATATGCTGTAATTGGGCGGGTAGCTCGTCGTATTTGGGCGAAAGCCATGAAGCTAAAATATGGCGCAAACGAGCGTTCGCAAATGATGAAATACCATATTCAAACATCAGGCCGCTCATTGCATGCACAGGAAATTTCTTTCAATGATATAAGGACTACCTTGCAGGCGTTGTATGCGATTTATGACAATTGTAACTCTTTGCACACCAATGCTTATGATGAAGCTATCACCACTCCAACGGAGGAAAGTGTGCGACGTGCGATGGCTATTCAATTGATTATCAACCACGAACTAGGTCTTGCGAAAAATGAAAACCCTAATCAAGGGGCTTTTATTATTGAAGAATTGACGGACTTGGTCGAAGAAGCTGTGTTGACGGAGTTTGATAGAATTACGGATCGTGGAGGTGTGTTGGGGGCGATGGAGACGATGTATCAACGCAGTAAGATTCAAGAAGAAAGCCTATATTATGAAACTTTAAAAAGTACTGGAGAGCTGCCGATTATGGGTGTCAATACTTTTTTGTCGAAAGACGGCTCGCCAACTATTATCCCTTCCGAAGTGATTAGGGCAGAAGATGAAGAAAAGGAAAGTCAAATAAAATCTTTGTTAGACTTGCACAAAACGAATGCTGGTCAGTGCCCAACGGCATTAAAGCAAATTCAAGAAGTAGCCATTGCGGGAGGGAATATTTTTGAAGAAATGATGGATACGACCAAGTATTGTTCGTTGGGTCAAATTACCAATGCGTTATTTAGTGTGGGGGGGGAGTATCGGCGTAGTATGTAAGGTGCCGTCAGATGGAAAGATGAAAAAAGGCAAAAACAACCGTAGTTATTTTTGCCTGTGAGTCGATTCAAAATATAGTTGCATTAGTATGAAGGGATGCTGGCGCAAAAATACCAAGAATCTAGTTAGATTTAGGTTCATAGTGAAAAAGCTAAATCATAGTTAAAATTTTCTTGCTGCTTGTTTCGTTGAGTGGCAAATATATTAGTTATACAACCAATATGTTGCTTTTTTTTGTATTCGCAAGGATGAAGTTTGTATTCGTTCTGGGAGTGCATTCGGCTTTTAAAACTATTCTGTTATCTTTGCAATATGATTTGTGTGAATATTTTGGATAAACAAATTAGGCAACTATCAGGTGTTATCTTGAGATGGTGTCTGAGCTTTTGTGAATTTTTAGTACGGAATAAGTCGAGTTTTGGTTTGTTGAAACAAGGAGGGAACTTTTCTAGAAGAGTGATCATGTTCTTATTTTGCTTCCTATTGGCTGTGGGCGGTTTGAGCGCGGAGTCCTTACGTCAAAAGGAAATAAGAAATATTGCCCGAACAGATATCAAAGGCGCGATTGTTTATGCGGATAGCCTTTTAAGCGAAGGAGAAGAGCCACAAAGTGAAATATTGCATGAACTAGGGGTGATGAATTTGAATTTGAATAATCCCGATGCGGCCTTGTTTTATTTTGCACGAGAAAAGGAATGGTATCACCCCCTAAGGGATAAGGAATATTTAGCGTTGGTCTTGATTCGGATGGCAGAGGCTCATATTTATAAGGAGAATCAAGCCAAATCATTAAGTATGTTGTTGGATGCCTTGGCGATCTCGAAAGATTTAGGAGATAAGACGCTAGAAGCTAAGTTTTATCATGTATTTGCTTTGTTGTATGCTAAGTTAGATGATAATAAGCAATGCTTAGGCTACCTAAAGCGAGCGCAAGTGCTTCAAGAAGAAAAGAGAGACACAATCTCATTATCAGAGACCTATAATGATTTAGGGGTTACTTATATCTGGCTTAATGTTTTGGACAGTGCATTGTTGTACCTTAATAAATCCTTAGCAATAAATGAAATGCGTGGAGACTTTCTTCCTGTTTCTGTTAACCTTAGTAACTTGGTAGGCGTTTATCGAAAAAAAGGGGCTCAACAAAAAGAATTGGATAGTTATCGCAAAACGATTGCTATAAAGTCCCGGCTGGGCATTTTGAAAGCAAGAACAAGCTTAGATTTTGCTTTTGTTTTGATGAAACTTGGTCGGACGAAAGAAGCAGAGCAGTATCGTAAAATGACATTAGTATTGCTTAAAGGTGAGACGCGTCCATTGCTCTTAGCAAGGATATATAAAGGGCTGTCTAAGCTGGCACTGCAAGATAAAAGCTACCAGGATGTTATTTTTTACCAACATAAGTTAGATTCACTATCCGAATTGCGGCGGCATCATGAAGCAGAAGAAAAATTGGCGCTAGTTAATAAACAGTACAAGCTAAAGCGGCAAGAAGTTATATTGGAGCGCAAATTGGCTATAAATCGCCGAAACAAGTTGTTATTTGGTAGCTTGTCCTTGTTGTTGCTTAGTTTGGGTGTGTTTTTGGTTCAGGAAAATAGAAATGCAAAAATGGAGAGCCAGAAAGAAAAGGTTATTTTGGAGCAAAAGGTGTTAAGCTCACAAATGAACCCGCACTTTATTTATAATACCTTGTCAGCGATTCAATCTTCTTTGTTAGAGAATGATCCGTTAGCTTCATCAGATAATCTGTCGCATTTTGCTAAGCTAATTCGGCAAAATTTTGAGCTTGTTGCTAAGAAAAAAATAACACTGGAGGATGACTTGGAAGTACTTGTGAATTATATAGAGACACAACGCTTTAGACTGAGCAATAGTTTTGACTATGAAATTCATGTTGATGAAGATATTGATGCCCAATTAATAGAATTGCCTCCATTGTTATTACAGCCTTTTGTAGAAAACGCCATAGAACACGGCTTAAAAGATTTAGAAATTCAAGGATTTTTAAGAATTGACATTTCCAAGAAAGGGGATAGCATTTGTTTTAAAATAATTGATAATGGGGTGGGTTTGGAGTCGTCGACAATGGGTAGTGGACAGCTACATGCCCTAGATATTTTTAAACAGCGTATTGCCTTAAATCACAAAGATGATGTTAAAACTTTTTCTTTGTCTGATAAGTCTGGAGAGACGGTCGCACAATTTTGTTTGACAGTATGATAACAGTTTTTATCGTAGAAGACGAAAAGAAAGTGAAAAGGGCTTTGGAGCAAATGCTTGAACTAGTCACGCCCAAGACGAATGTCGTAGGGACAGCAAGTAGCGTAACAGAAAGCATTAGGATGATAAAAGACCTTAAGCCAGACTTGATACTGATGGATGTGAAGATTGTGGGAGGGACAGGTTTTGATGTTATTTTGCAAGTCCCTAGGTTTAAAGGGAAGGTGATTTTTATTACTGCTTATGCAGAGTATGCGGTTGAAGCTTTTAAGTACAGCGCACTAGATTACTTACTAAAGCCGGTTCATTCTGAAGACTTAATGGTGAGCCTAAATAAGGCTATTGCGCAGATAAACTTAGAGGATGATTATCAAAAATTCGTAAAAGTCTTAAAGGAAAATCAAGTAAGTAAAAGTAAGAAGATTGTATTAAAAACAGCAGGATTGGAGCATGTCGTGGAGGTAAAGAAAATTATTAGAATTCAAGCAGACGGTGCTTATTGTACTTTTTATTTAGATGGTGCCAAAAAGGTTACAGTTTCCAGAAATTTAAAACATTTCGCTTCTTTTTTGGATGAGCATCAGTTTGTTAGGTGTCATCAATCTCATTTAGTTAATACTAGCTATATCAATAAAATATCAAAGGTCGATTTTCTTATCTTAAGGAATGGGGATAAGGTGCCTATCTCATCAAGGAAACGTACCTTGATTTTAAAGAAAGTAAGAGATTTATAGGTCGTTTTTAAGAACGACGCCCTTTAAGAATGTCTTCATTCGCTTTAGCAGTAGAAGGCCGCCTTTCTTTCAATTAATATGGTGCTGCAGGATTTCTCTATGGGTTATCAATTGAATCCGATAAATAATCCAATTTCGTGTGAAGCACCAAATTGGGGACTGGTGCTAAAAAATGGAAGTCCGAAGCCATAATTTAAGCGAAATAAATTATCGCCGATAAGTTCTAATCCGACATTGCCATTGTACATTCCAGAGCTATTTAATCCAGAGCCTATATACAGTAGGTTTGTGATTTGGTACTTTACATTTAAATCCACATTGATAGGTGCTCCTTTTACATATTTAATCCAACTAGTAAATTCTAAAAAAGAAGTTTCTCGATATAAATTTCTTAGGTAGCCGATTTGAGCATAGTAATGTTGGGTTCTTTTTATATCAAATTCATTATCTTCGTTTCTAAAGGCTAAGTTGAGTCCAAGTATTTGTGGGACAGAAATACCGCCAAATACCAAATCATCATTTTTGTGCAAACGCCGATAGAATGCCATGCCAAAACCAACATCTGGATATAGCTTGTTAGTTTTTGCGAAAGCCAAAGCATCGTCTTCATCTATAAGTTGAGCATCACGTGTGTTTATAGCATATTGAACAACTCCGCCAGATAGCGCTACAGAGATTCCTGTTTCTGTTGGGTCATCAGAAAATAGCCCGCCAACCTTTCCGTAGAATCCTGTTGTTTTGATTCTGGAGACTTGGTCTTGAATAATATGACCACCAGATATTAAGCTAAAAGGTTCGTTTTCATAAATATAGTCCAGGTGTAAGATGTTCGTTTTTGGAGCGTTGGGTATTCCTGTCCATTGTGAACGGTGATTGACGCCTATATTAAAGGTGTATGAATTATACAAATAATTTGTATTTATAGCCGCAGGATTAATGATACCTTGTAAGTCATTAAACTGAGATTGCAGCGGTAATTGTTGTCCAATGACAGGCAAGTTTCCCCAAATAACCCCTATTATAAATAGTAGTTTTTTCATATTAATCATTAGTGTTTTTTGTTATCCCTTGATTTTCTGACAAGAAGATGAGCGTTCTGGATGAAGTAAAGATTCACGAATAGTTAGGCGCTAAAAACATGCCATTTTTTTAGAGAGCCTTAGAGTGGATTTTGTATAATAAAAATTATTGTAACTGTTTAGGTGCTCCTATTTTTAGGCAGAAAATAGGCATTTTTGTGTATGTTGAAGCTATTTTTTTGAAGCGTAGCTGGGCTACGTGATAAAAAAATAGCAAAAACAGGCGCAAAAAGGGCATTTTGTGGCAAAAATCTGCGGGTACCTAAATAGTTACAAATTATTTATATAAAATAAAGTGGCGTTTATTTTGTTGTAATGTGTTGGTAGTCAGTTGTTTGTGGTAAAAAAAAGACCTTTTTGCGAAAGCAAAAAGGTCTTAAATGTTTATGATTGAGAGTACTATTTTTCGCCTCCCAAAAATTCAATGCTATTATTAATAAAAGTGGTCATAGCATCACCTTTTAACATTCCATGACTTAGAAGAGCTAGGTCGTAAAGGTATTTGGCGAAAGCCGTTTTGTTTTCTCCCCGCTTTTTTAGAACTTTGGCAATTAGGTGATGATTGCTATTGACGACTATATTGTAAAAGTCGAAATCCATGCCTCCAGCACTTTGCATCATTTGCATCTCTTGCATACGCCGCAAACTTTCTGGGCGAATAATAGTGACAGGCGGTTCATTGGTTGACATCGGTTTGAGCATTAGTGTCCCTTTGCTATCACCGATAGCTTCCGCAAAAAGTTCTTTGACTTTTTCTTGGTCTTTTTCCGAAAGGACAGACTCTTGGTTTTCTTCTTTTTCGATAAGATTATCTAAGGTGTCGGAGTCAATTCTCGCAAATTGAATATTTTCAACTTTTTGCTCCAGCTGTTGCATCAAGTGATTATCAATTGGATGATCAAATACTACGACGTCGTATCCACGCTCCTTGGCTAAAGAGACTTTGTGGGTGTGTGCATCAATGTGGTTGGTGTACAAAATAACTAACTTACCTTCTTTGTTGGTCTGATTTGCTTTGCATTTTTCTTTGTACTCTTCAATAGTAAAATATTTGCTTTCCGTATTTTTCAACAAAAAGAACTTCTTGGCTTTGTCAAAGAATTTTTCATCGGTAATCATTCCGTATTTGGCAAAAAGTGAAATGTCATCCCATTTTTCTTCGAAAGAAGCTCTTTCATCAAAATATAGGTCGTGTAGCTTTTCTGCTACTTTCTTTGTGATGTATCCAGTGATTTTTCGGACATTGCTATCACTTTGAAGGTAGCTTCGAGACACATTTAGCGGGATGTCTGGCGAGTCAATGATCCCGTGCAACAAGGTGAGAAACTCGGGCACAATGTCTTTTACTTCATCGGTAACATATACTTGGTTGCTGTAAAGTTGGATCTTGTTTCGTTCCAGTTCGATGTTTGTCGTTAATTTTGGGAAGTAAAGGACTCCACGCAAATTAAACGGATAGTCAATATTTAGGTGAATCCAAAACATCGGCGGAGCAGACATCGGATACAGATAGTTGTAGAAAGAGACATAATCTTCATCCTTGAGGTCATTTGGGTTTTTTACCCAGATAGGCTCGACTTCGTTGATGATGTTATCGACTTCTGTTTTGATTTCTTTCTGGTCGTCTCCTTCGCCTTCATATTCGGTCAAAGTCTTAGTCCCAAATTTTATTTTTACTGGAAGGAATTTGTCATACTTATTTAATAGGGCTTCAATTCTGCCTTTCTCCAAAAATTCTTTGCTTTCTTCAGAAATGTAAAGCGTGATGTCGGTACCATGTTCTTTTCTTGTGCCTTTCCCAATGATCGTCTCTGGTGAGCCTTCGCATGACCAAAGGACAGGTTTGGCATCTTTTTGATAAGATTTTGTATTGACTTCCACTTTGTCTGAGACCATAAAAGACGAATAGAAACCGAGACCAAAGTTACCGATGATGTTGCTGCCTTCATATTTGTTCATAAACTCCTTGGCTCCTGAAACGGCAATCTGATTTAAGTATTTGCGTACTTCATCTTCGGTCATTCCGATACCATTATCGGAGATGGTCAATGTTTTTTTGTCGGTGTCTAATTTTATCTCAACCAATGGCTTGTCAAAGCTACCTTCAAATTCACCCTTTCGGGAAAGAGTTTGTAGCTTGTGAATAGCATCAACAGAGTTGGATACTAGTTCTCTCAAGAATATTTCTTGGTCTGAGTACAAGAACCGTTTGATGATGTCAAAAATGTTTTCCGACTGAACTTCTATGTTTCCTTTTTTCTTACTCATTGTTTTTGTTTTTATTTCGTAACTGTTTAGATTCCTATTTTTAGACAAAAAATAGGCACCTGTAGCAAAAAAAATGCTGCCAACCAAATAGGTTGCACTTTTTCTTTATTCTATGCTCAAAGCCCATGCCATGGGGTAAAATGCGCCACAATGGCTGCATTTTAAACAATCTGTCAGTAAAATTCCCTAAAAAAATGTCACATTTTCTTGATTGAAACTCAATATGGTATCAAAATTGCTTATAGGTTAATGTCTGACCCCGAAAGGGAGAAGATAGGTGGTAGGTGCGGCTCCATTGGGGGGTAGAGTCGATGTCCTGCCACCTTTTTTTGTTTTTTATGATACATTCGTAAAATAAATGACGCACTCCGTGCTTGTTATTTTGGATTGGAGTTGTTTTTTTAGCAATGGCTCGATCAATTAGCCCAATAAATACGGGCTTTTTTCTATTTGGTGTAAGTTGTGTTTTTGGCTGATCTGATTGCTTGCGGTTCAGGCTTTAGTTAATGGTCTATTGTTAACGGCAGAAACGCTACTTCTTTCGATTTTATTTCTTTAATGGTATTCGTGAATGCAAGCATTTATTACTTCTTGCGTCACCCAGCTACTGCCGTTCATTTTCCTTTGAGCACATGCCGTGCTCGACCCTGCGGTATTCTGTTTGAGCTTTGGGAGCACAATATATCTATCCATATCGTTTTTGAATAACAAAAATAGTCACTTGATAAATTTTATTTGTGGCAATATTTTTTACCGAGCCATTTTTTAAGAAAATAGCCAATTTCTTGTAAACCCTTGATTCTTAAGTATTTATATTTTACGATATTTAAATGTCGTTAAGCTTAAGCATCGAAACTTAAGAAATATAAGTATAAAAAATGAGCAGGTTGTTGCCTATAAGCACATAGTTAGTAATTGTTATGTTATAAGGCACGGTTTTTGTCTTTTAGCTCACGAAACATTGTAAAAAAATTGAATTTAAGTTGTTATGAAAAAATTTAGTGTTCTTTTCTTCACATTTCTAGCGATTTTGGCTAGCGTGTCTTGCTTTGGCGCAAGCATCACAGGACAAGTCTGGCAAGATCAGGATAATGATGACTTGCAAGGAAGCTCAGAGCCTGGAGTTGAAAATATAATAGTTTACCTTTTGGACGTAGGTTTGAATATCATGCAAACAGATACGACGGATCTATCAGGTGTATATCTGTTTGATGGGCTGGCTACTGGAGATTACTATGTGCGGTTTGATATCTCAACAGCTCCAATTGGGTTAAGACAACCAGCAGCACAGCATGTTGGTTTTTTTCTAGATGTAGATTCTGATGCAGACAATACAGGATTGACAGGAAAGCTAAGTCTCCCCAATGCAACTTCAAATGTTGTAGATGTAGATTTTGGATTGCAAGTATCACCTACGGCCATTCTTTCTGGAATAGCATGGGAAGATTTGAATGGTAATGACATTCGAGATGGAAGTGAGCCTATGCTGAGTGATATTATCGTAAGTCTAAAGGATAGTTTAGGTAACATTGTACATGTTGACACAACAGATTTGAGTGGCAAATATACTTTTCTACCTGCCGAATATGGTAAATATATTGTTGATTTTTCTTTAGCTTCATTTCCAGCAGGGTATAGTCCTGTGGCAAAAAATATTGGAATAGATACAATTATAGACTCTGATGTAAATTCAAACGGAGTGACAGATACCATTATACTAGAAGGAGATGTAGCAAATATCGACTTAGGATTAAGAAATACTCCTCCATCTGCTACCCTTTCGGGAAAAGTATGGTATGACGGAAATAATAATGGTTTGTTTGAAACTGGGGAGATTGGGCTTTCTAATGTTTTTGTAAAACTTCTTGACACATCGAATGCCGTATTGGCATTGGATACGACTGATGTCAATGGGCAGTATTCATTTGGTGGATTAGTTTATAATCAATATTTTATTGAATTTGATACGGCGTCTTTTTTATCAACCTATGATGTTGTAGCAAAAGATATGGGCGGTGATGATGATATAGATTCTGATGCTTACGCAAATGGAAAAACAGATACCATTTCCCTGCAAGGGGATGTTAGTAATGTGGATATGGGCTTATACACGCCACCTATCTATGGAGCTGTGAGCGGTAAAGTTTGGAAAGATGATAATAGAGACAACTTGTTTATGCTTGGAGAAGTAGGCTTGGAAAATATACCAGTTTATTTGGTGTCTACTCTAGGAGACACGACAATGACTACAGCTACAGGAGTGAATGGATTGTACAGCTTTTCAAATGTTCAACCTGCTGATTATAAAGTTGCTTTTGATTTGGGCCTTATCCCTAGTGGGTTTTCTATTGCACTAAAAGACGTTGGCGGGAATGATGCTATTGATTGCGATGTGGATACTTTTGGGGTAAGTGATGTATTTACATTGATGGCTGGTAATACGGCAAGTGATATTGATCTGGGGTTGGTGCCACCAACAGTAATACCTCCATTGGTGACGGATACGATTCTCCTAGAAGTCAATAAAAATGAATCACTAGCTATTTGTTTGGATACGCTGGAGTTGCCAGGCAATATTGTTGGGGCGCAAGTAGTTCAAGCATCATCCAACGGATCCGTTAGTAATTTTACAGGCAACTGTTTTGACTATTTACCTAATACGGGATATGTTGGATTAGATAGTTTTAGTGTGGTTTTATGTGATGATATATCTAATTGTGACACCACTTACGTGTATATTAATGTAAAAGAAGTTTTGATGATTGCCCCCATTGCGGTTAATGACATAGACACCGCGACTCAAGGTATACCTACCCAATTGCAAGTTCTAGCAAATGACACCTTGTATGCGCCACTGTCTAGTTTAACGATATTAGACTATCCGACTTTAGGCTCTGTCGAAGCGGATATATTTGGCTTTATTAAATATATCCCAGAGCCTAATATGTGTGATAAAACAGTTTCATTGACTTATGAAGTATGTACACAATTTGGTTGTGATACAGCAGAGACTACTATTTATTTAGAATGTAATAATCTTGAAATAATCGAAGGTTTCTCTCCAAACAATGACGGCATAAATGAAACTTTTGTGATAAAAGGAATAACAGAATATCCCAATAATAGATTAATAATTTTTAATCGCTGGGGCAATACAGTCCTAGACCAGAAAAACTATGATAACTCATGGGCTGGATATTGGGATGCTAAAACCACATACTTACCGAACGGTACTTATTTTTATATTTTTGAAACAGGGGATGGCGGGAGAATGACAGGAAGTTTTGAACTCGTACGCTAAAAGCCAAGATTGCACATAACAATATAAATACAAAGTGGTATAATTTTTGTGTCTACATCTTTGCCCCCAAAATATTTAATTAATAAATTTACTTAAAATGAGAAGAATTTATCTACTTACGATATTTATTTTTTCATTCTCGCTGTTATTTGGACAGATCGACAATGAATATATTCGAATAAATATCTTCCCAGAAGATGTAAGACCATGTGATACATCTTATGTGGAGGTTGAAGTATTGTACAAAGCAACTGAGTTAAGATTTTTGACGATTCAGTTTAACCTTCCTACAGGGGTGACCTATGTAGCAAATAGTTTTGAGATTACAAGTGCACCGCCTAATTATTCTGGCTCGTCCCCATCAACAACAATTAATGCTCCATCATTTATTATAGATCCTGGCGGTGTTGATGCTGGACTAGGAGATGTTGTTAGGTTTCGCTTTGCCAAGAGAGTTGGTTGTGATGCCATAGAAGAATTAAACAGTGGTACTTTATTTAAAGATGTACAAATTGTTGACTTAACACATGGAGGGGATGTTTTACACTTTGAGAACACAGACCCCAACGTTTCGACTTATCAGGTACTAATCCCCGCATTGGCTATTCAGCCTATTGCTGACAAAGAAGTGATAGTTGGCCAAACAATCAGCAGGGATATAACCATTGTCCAAGGAGGGCAAGGACATTTAAGGTGGTATCAACACAAAGTAACACTTGGAAATAACATCGGTAATTATACTTTATCATTTAATGGTACAACGCTCACGCCTGACTCAACGTCTGGGAATGAGCTGTTTTATAATGTTTACCTAAATACTGCGCCTTTTGTGGGTCAGATTGGTGATGGAGATGATTTGTGGGAGAATGGAGAAACTATTGACTTTCAGGAAACTTTCCAGGTACAATCCTGCTCCGAAGTTGATGTGATACACCAAGGGTTTTGGGGGTGCTCTCTTTCTGAACTATGCCAAGGCTCGAGTCCAGAGACAGGGGTTTTGAATTTTAAAGGAGCAACACCAGAAGTGACCATCACCAAAATTGCAGGGGACAACTACATGGATTTGTGCGGTGGACAAAATTTTACAATAAGAGTAGAAAACATAGCCACACATTCTGGGGCTATGGCTAAAGATATAAATGTTAATTTAGGTCTAGGCCACAACAACTCCCCCCTCTCGGATTTTGGTATGAATCCTTTTTGGGCTTTTGATTGGAGGAATACTAGGCATATCAGTAATATACGAATTAATGGCAACCCTGTAGCTATCTCTAATTGGACAAGTAGTATTTATCCTACCCGTGGTTCTGGTCATAGTTTGAGAATTCCATTTGATTACTTCACGACTGACCCTGATGGTCCTGGTGGCTTAGAAGATATTGATGGTGATGGGTATTATGATGATTTGGCTCCTGGAGCACACTTTGACGTAAGTTTTGACTATGAATATACTCCTCGTTCGGATTGTGGTGAGAAGAGATTTGACTATATTTACTGGGAGCACTTGTACATTGATGTACTCTTTAAAGATCAATGCGCTAATGAAAAATATACAGAAAGAATCAACTTTGAGTACTCGAATATTATTCGGGATTATTTAAATGAAACTGTCACGAATAAGCCCAATGGAGTGAGTGATGGAGAAGACTTTATTTTTGGTTTAAAACCCCATTTTTATCGAGGCGGTTGGACAACAGTAGGGAAGCCTAGGTGTAATGGGGAAGATCTATTTACTGGAGCTAATGTCGTTTGGAGCATTGAGATTACGGTGCCCAATGGCGTTAATCTACAGGCCGGTGCGCCAGCAGCTTTCTCCCAGACAGGAAATACAATAACCTATACACAATCTGGGTATCAGTACAAGTATTATGATTTTCCTTTAACCTTTGATTGCGCAAGCTATTCGGGCCCCGAAAAATTTACTATTTCTTATGTAACCCATTATCACTGTACTTGCTGGGATGCTGATATTCATTGCGGAAGCATAGAAATACAGAATCTTTGCCCTACATCTTGTAAAGGGCCATCCATTAAAGTATTTGATACACACCGGACGGTTGCAGGCTGGACTAACATAGATAAGACAACAAAAGTAGTTCTTGATGACACCTACGCTTTGGATAAGTATTTGGCTAAAGATACGATGCAAGTTGATGTCGTGGGGGTAATTCAAGACTCTATGGTGCAAAACTTATACTTCGAGATTGCCTACGAAACAGAGAGTGGTGGCGGTGATGAAAATTTATTTGATTTTATTGATGGAGAGATTACCATTAATGATATATCTATTGGTAGCTTTTCGGGAGCAATGACTACAGCTCCGACCAAAACAGTCGTTGGTCCAAACAGCTATAAATTAACTTTTGACCTTTCGAGCTACGCTAGCTTAGTGTCGCCTTCTTACAAATATGGAGAAGGGAATGAAAATGATACGGTGAGTTTAGTTTTAAATATGCTGTTTACAGATAATTTCAATTATAGCAAATACTTTAAGTTAAAGAACATTACAGGTGGATTTTTTGCTAAAAATGGCTCCAGCGAAACTGGGTGTGGCGTTTTATACGAGCAAGTAGATTATCTGAAGCCTGACAGAGCTACTAGTACTAGCGTAAATGGAACACAAGCCTGGTATTGCACACCTTCCAAGCAACAATTGTTCTTTACGATAAGGTCGGATATTGGAGATATTTTTCCGAATGAGTTTCGTAATCCGCACCAGTGGGACTCTACAGTTATTGTAATACCGACTGGAGCCAGCTTTACTGGAAGGATAGATTACTTTAACTATACCACAAGTTGGGCAGGCATGTACAGCGAGTCAAATGATGGTGTCAATTATTCCGTCAAGGGAGATTCTCTCATTTTATACCCTGGACCAAACTTCCGCAATGTGGATCAGCGCGGTACGGGATGGCCTAGATTTAGACCAGAGTTTGTGGGCAACTGTGAAGTAGATGCGACAACAACTTACTCATACACAGTGTTTTACAAGGAGTTTGCTCATGTAAATCCAATATCAAGGTCAAAAACATCAACCCCAACATTTACCTATTACAGACCACAGTTTGAGCTACATAGTCCACACCCTATCGTAACTGTAGTGACTAATGAGCCATCTATTGATGTGCAAATATGTAATACCAGCCCAGTGGATATTGATTACAACTGGGTGCAGGTAGATGTTAACCCCAATTTTACAGTAACTAAAGCCTTCGTTCTTGATGATATAGGCAATGAAATACAAGCCGCTAATTTTACATCTAGTGGTGGTAAAACTTGGGTAGAAGCTGGGGGGATTGCTGCTTCTGGCTGCACAATGGTTCGTATTTATGGAAATATTACGGATTGTGGTGACCAAACGATAACGGTATCTAATGGTTGGGCTTGCTTAGCCTACCCAACAGATTATGAAAACTTGGATCCAATATGTTATCAACAGACCATGGATATTAATCTATCTATGCAAACTGCTCAGATTCAAGTGAATATTGTTTCGCAGCCTGATTCTATTGTTTATTGTGAACAATTTAAGCTAGGCATCGAAGTAAACAGTGCTCAAGTGGCTAATTTATTGAACCCTTATTTACTATTTGATATTCCTGTTGATATTAATAACATGACAGTGGATAGTATTATGGTGGAGTATCCTAAAAATTCAGGAATTAGAGAGTCAGTTCCTTTTACAGTCGTAGCAGGTCAATTAAAAGTAGATCTAAATAACCATTCTGGAATCATAGCACAGGGTATGAATGGTAGTTATTTGGAAAGCCAAGACGAAAAAAGAATTGCGACTGTTGATTTGTACGTTGCACTAAGCTGTGCCTTTTTAAACTTGTCAACTATCGAAGTACAAGGTTATGCTCAAGGGCCATGCAATACGCCTGCTGCTAGTAATGGCGTAACTGTAGCTAGTCCCGACCTTATAGTCAAGGGGGCCAATACATCGTACTATGTATTTAGTGAGTTTAGCTTGCCTGACACATTGAGTTATTGTGGTGTGACACAAACCATTGATGTTCAATCAACAATCATTGCAGGGACAACAGGAATTGTGGATTCTGCGGAAATTACCATTCCTAATGGTTTAAATTTTGTTCCTGGATCTTTTAACTGTACTGGACCCAATTGTGCAACCTTTGAATATGCTTATTCTTCTGGTGGTCAAGATCACTTTGTGATTGCTTTTCCGCAAGGAGTCGGCAATAAAGATAGTATTGAATATCAATTTGATGTAGTCTCTGGTAATAGCTATTGCTCGGATACGGAATCCTTTGATATTGAGAGTTATATCTATTCTACAGGTGGTACTTGTGGTACAGCAGAGTGTGCGGCCACAAGGATTGTTACAGGGCATCAGGTCCAGAGTTTAGTGATTGCTAAGCCAGATTTGGTGATTCAAAATACTACGGTAGCCACTACCATGGTTACTTCTGCTGGAGATACAAAGTACGGGATTAATTTAAATATTAAAAATATAGGAATTGATGCTACGTCAGGTTACGACTATACAATTTATTGTGCAGACGGTAGTGGAAATCCAGGAGTATCTATTTTTAATAGTAGTTTTTCTGATATTTTGCCTTCGGGAGATTCGCTTTCGCAAATATTCTATTTTTACGCAAGTACAGCCTGTGATCCTGCAAATGGGTTGGTTGTTGAGATTGTGCCATCAAATTCTAATTGTTTGTGCGATGTTGTAAGGGTAGTGATTCCTTTAACTCCAGGGATGAATGCAGTGGATGATAATTATACTACTCCGGAAGATACGCCTTTGACCGCTAATGTAACAGATAATGATACACCTACAGTCGGAATAACAGTTAATACTACGCCATTGACAAATGTGACTAATGGTACGCTTACGCTAAATGCGGACGGCTCGTTTACTTATACTCCGAATCAAGATTATAATGGTACAGATAGCTTCGTTTATGAAGTGTGTGACAGTGGCGATCCTGTTCAATGTGATACAGCAACGGTGCATATTACGATTACTCCTGTAACCGATCCGCCGACAGCTATTGATGATGATTTTACCACACCAGAAGATACACCATTAAGTAGTGATGTGAGTACTAATGATAGTGACCCTGATGGTGGAGTATTGACTTATGATACAGCTCCAGTTATTAATGTGACAAATGGTACTCTTACTTTAAATGCAGACGGTACTTTTGACTATATTCCGAACCTTAATTATGTGGGCGTAGATAGTTTCGAGTATAAAGTGTGTAATGATGGTACACCTTCTTTATGTGATACGGCGATGGTCTATATCACGGTGACACCAGTGAATGATAAGCCAGTCGCTAAAGATGACAATTATACAACGCCAGAAGATATTACTTTGACAGGCAATGTAGCAGATAATGATACAGATGTAGAAGGTGGTATTACCGTTAATACGACCCCAATATCGGGCGTCGCTCATGGTACGCTTACGCTAAATGCAGATGGCTCATTTACCTATGTTCCTGACTTAAACTATGTCGGGTCAGATGAGTTTACTTATCAGATATGTGACTTGGGTACACCGGCATTGTGTGATACAGCAGTGGCTTATATTACGGTGACTCCTGTCAACGATAAGCCAATTGCCGTAGATGATGACTATACAACACCAGAAGACACTCCGTTGTCCGGAAATGTTATGGATAATGATACAGATGTAGAAGGAGGGTTAAGTGCAAACACAACGCCTTTGAGTGATGTGGTCAACGGTACACTTACGCTAAATGCAG
>CAMZKG010000081.1 GCA_947311105.1 uncultured Saprospiraceae bacterium | reverse complement strand
TAACTTCTATTTTACGCAACTCAGCCAAAGACATTGGTATAGTGCTAGACACCCGAACGGCCGTTCGGCTCGACTTCCCACGATCTAGTCACTAGCAACTAGCGTCCAGTATCACGTCAAAAGACATTTAACGGTAATCACTACTCGTGTTCCCGTCGTTTCTTTATCGCCAAACACATCCATCACATCGACCTTAATCCCTTTTGCATTAATCTGATTATGTAATTCAATCCTACTTTTTGTTATCCCCATCCCCATGGACTTATAATTTCTCAAGGACTTTGATTTAAGCTCTTCGGCTCGTTTTCGTCCGATTCCATTATCTTCAATAATAACGGCAAGACAGCCATCTCCCTTTTCAATGACTTCAATTTTTAACACTCCCTTCGTATCCAAATGCATCAAACCATGCCAAATGGCATTCTCCACATAAGGCTGCAAAATAAGTGGGGGCACCATTATAGTATCGAGCATAGCTTCACTTTTTTGAAAGAAAGTAAACTGAAACTTTTCAGAAAATCTCATCTGCTCCAATTTCACATATAAAAGTAAGGTATCTAACTCATCTTTCAAACTAATTTCTGACTTTTTTGAATTTTGCAAAATAGCGCGAATTAAATTTGAAAATTTTGTCAAGTACTCTGACGCTTCCAACGGACCATTTCTAAGTATATAACTCTTAATTGAATTTAGGCTATTAAAAATAAAATGTGGGTTCATCTGGGCGCGGAGCGCTAACAATTCCATTTGCGCAAGCTGACGTTGGAGCTCATTAGATTGGGAAACCGCCTTTTCTTTCTCGAGTTCTAAGCTTTGTTTTTCCGCAAGGGACTCCTGCCAAAGGACTTTTTCTTGTAACTGTTGATTTATTTTTTCATGAAGTCCTGCATTCTTTTGTAATTGCTCGATCAACCCTACTTTTGCTTCCAAACGCTCTTTGTCATGATCACGGATTTTTTTGGCTACCCCCAAAGAGAAAAAGGCAATTTCAATCAAAATGGCAATTTCTGTATAAATAATTGGTAATTTCCAAAACGCATCCATCTCTTTTAGCACCACAGACAGCACCAGACTAACCAAAGAGCCTACAATCAAAACCATGGTTCCAATCAAAACAATCTGCCCATACTTGATTTGCTTGCGCCAAATAGCACCTAAAAAAATAATAGACGGTATAAACCATAAAAAGCGAATAAAATAATAAGCTCTTAATTCCCAAAAATAACACCCCAAAACAGGACCAATTACTATACCGATAATCACATAGATATACAGACCATTCACCATAGTATTCATCAGACGATGAATTCTGGGCATTTTTATCTTCAAATCCAAAAACGCACTTATAAAATAAAAATAGGTCGCATTAACGATGACACCTAAAGGGTGTTTTAAATAATACAACCGATTAAAAGTACCCGGAAAATTCATGTTTATATTTATGGTACTCTCAAAACTAATAAACGAATAGCCAATGACCGTTAATAAGTAAATCGAATATTTCAGATACAATTCATCTCGCGTTTGAACATAATGCAGCATCATAAAAACAAAAACAAAAACTATCGAAAACAAAAAACCCGTAGAAAACAATACAAATTTGTAATCAACTTCAGTAGAATCGGCATCATAGAATCTGCTTTTAGCATATACTTCGTTCTGCAACGTAAATTTTTTGTAAAAGCTAGTACTCCTTATAGAAGAATATTCTAGTTGACCCCTAATTTCTTTTTGCCCTTTCGGAAATAACACGACTCGGAAACTATTAGGCAGAAACCGATAATCTCTTCGGTCAGGTTTGGACAATTGCCCTCCATATTTGACATGACCGTCCATTTGCAGTGTGACCATTTCTGCCCAAGGCACATGGAATACAAAACTCATGGTGTCCGTCGTCGGATTTTCAAGCGTCACTCTAAAGAAAAAGGTATAATGTCTTAATTTTCTTGGATCTATTTTGGCAAACGCTACATTAGAAGGTAAAAAACTAGCCAATGGAATATCTTCAAAATCCGTATCCCCGATGGAGTCCACATAGACAACAACTTGCTCACTAATATCCAACTCCTTACCAGTATTTAACACATCTACCGGCACATTGAATCCATTCGAGCCATAAAGACTCCAGAAAGCAAACCATACCAAGGAAAGAACTAAATACACCCGAAGTGTACTATCACCAACCCACTTTTTTTGCTGCCAACACATTGAATTACAATCGTTTATTTGTTTTGGTGGTAAGATAGGGATTCTACTCCATTTTACCTACTTATACTTAGGATTCAGTATTCATGAATTAGTATAAGGTATGATATTGGGAATATCCAACTAAAAATTGAGCATAAAATTTGCACCAGCTATATACATAATATACACGAACCTAATTAACAGACAGACTCGCGACCGTTTGCCTCAACCTACAAAGCACCCCCACAGCAACAAACAGAACAAAATCTGTGCATATCACATTATAAACCACGTACTTGCGCATTAATTGTTATAACAATACCAAAATGAGATTAATTTTCGTCCTTTTCACGTGCCTATTGGGCAACTTTGCCTTTAGCCAACCCATTCAACCTGCTCTCGCAGCTTCCACGCCTTCTTCTATTGAGCTGGTCTATCCAACAGATGGCATCGATAACCCCATTCTTTGGTGGGGAAAAGCCCCCAATCAACTTAGCCACAAGCTTGTTCTCGAACAGGAGCAAAACCATGTGCTTATTCCCAATTTGCAACCTGCTACGGTATATTACACAAAACTCCAATACACCAACCAAGGGCAGGCTATTTTTTCGGAAACGAAGCCCTTCATCACTTCTTCCTTGTCAACGGGCGAAATGCAGGTTTTCTTTAATTACTTCGTCGATGATTCTTTTTCTAACGGAGCATCCCCACAAACCACCACGACAACTGCCCTCGAAACCAAGATGATTGAATTTATCCTTGCGGCAAAAAACACCATCGACATTTGCATGTACAATGTCAATCGAGATGGCTATATCAACGCCCTAAAACAGGCCGCCGCCAATGGTGTCAGAGTCCGTTACATCGCAGAATCTGCTAACAGCAACTCTAGCCTACAAAACACGACACTCAACTTTCCTGTATTATATGCTGACGCCAGTGGTATTATGCACGATAAATTTCTTATTATCGACAAGGACTCTACCGAAAAAGCCCTTGTTGTTACGGGCTCCTATAACTTCACCAATTCTAACCTGTACCAAGGCTATAACAATATGATTTCTATTCAAGATCAGTCCCTTGCGGAAATATACACCATGGAATTTGAAGAAATGTGGGGCGGTGCAGGCAACCAACCCAATCTCGCACAAAGCAAAATTGGCAACCTAAAAACGGATAATACGCCCCATACCCTTTTCATCAATGGCACCAAGGTAGAATCCTACTTCTCCCCTTCTGACCAAACTTCTTCTCATATCGTCGATGCCATCAATACGGCCGATCAAGATTTAAGATTTGGGCTATTGGCTTTCACCAATAATGACATAGAAAATGCGGTCCTTAACACGACCGTCCCCGTAAAAGGCTTGATAGAAGAACAATATAATGGCACCATTACCGATCAGTTTCAAGCCAATGGGCAAGATGTTTATGACTTTGAAGAAAGCGGACATTTTCTCCACCACAAATATGGGCTAATTGATGTTGAAGCCGCCGATTCAGACCCAACCGTCATCACAGGCTCTCACAATTGGACTTATTCAGCCGAAAAATACAATGACGAAAACACCCTGATCATCCACAATGCCGATATTGCTAACATTTACCTACAAGAATTCGAAGCGCGCTGGAAAACCATCGTCGCCATCGAATCCATCAATGGCACATCCAAAATAGAAATCTTTCCCAATCCAGCTTCAAATATGATTTTTCTCCAAAATAATACGGCTTACCCACAAACCGTTTTGATAAATGATTGTTTGGGAAACCAATTGAATGAGTTTATTTTGCGACCAAATGAATCTTTTTCTCATGATATTCAGCATTTGCCGCAAGGATTATATTATGTGACTCTTCGGTCCAAAGCAGGTACTTTTTCGACAGAAAAACTCGTGATTTATCGATAAATTTGGTGCTTTGGTCTAAAGCCACATACTAAGCCCATTCTTTTTCTAGTTTTTTCCTACCTAGCTAATTGGAGCTATTAAAAATAAAGAAAATGAAATATATCAAAGCCTTCGGACTTCTATTTATTTTGGGATTGGGTGTTTTTCTTGGCTTGTCTTGGAACGACAAAATCGCCCCTAGATTCAACCTAAAACCTTCTAAATCAACTACTTCGGACTCTGAAAAGACTCCAAAGCCGGCTGTACTAACCAACTCTAAGCCCGAAACGAGCAATTTTGCGAAAGCACTTAACAATACGGAAGAAGCAATTATTGATTTATTCGAAAGTACAGCGCCTTCGGTATGCTTTATCACTACTTCCAATGTTCGACGGGACTACTGGACCCGAAACGTGCAGGAAATACCACGGGGCACAGGCTCTGGTTTTGTATGGGACAAAAACGGCAATATTGTCACCAACTATCACGTCATCAAAGGAGCAGACAAAGCCCAGGTCACTTTGGCAGACCAAACTACTTGGGAAGCTAGTCTTGTCGGGGTCGCTCCTGAAAAAGACTTGGCTGTCCTTAAAATCAACGCACCCCAAAAAGTATTAAAACCCATCAAAACAGGTAATTCTAATCAATTAAGAGTCGGACAATTCGTCATGGCTATTGGCAACCCTTTTGGGCTAGACCAAACCCTAACTACGGGCGTAATCAGCGCTCTTGACCGAGAAATCCAATCCCAAACAGGCGCACCCATCAGGGGAGCTATCCAAACGGATGCCGCCATTAATCCAGGCAATTCAGGAGGCCCTTTAATCAACTCCAGTGGCAAACTTATCGGCGTCAACACTTCCATCTACAGCCCTTCGGGGGCTTCGGCTGGCATCGGATTTTCTATCCCCGCTAGTGAAGTAAACTGGGTCATTCCTGAATTAATAAAATATGGAAAAATAAAACGGCCTTCTCTTGGCATTGAATTAGCCAAATCTTTTCGCGGAGTCAACGGTGCCATCGTCTATCATGTATATGAAGGCAGCAACGCAGAAAAAGCGGGCATCCGTCCCACCATGGTTGACCGATATGGGCGGGTTTATCTTGGAGATGTCATTGTCGGGGTCAACGATACAGAAATCAAATCCAATGATGACTTACAATTAGCTCTCGAAAACTATAAAGCAGGAGATTCCGTAAAACTTGCCATCATCCGTTCAAATGAAGAAATAACAGTCAATATTAAGCTAGAAGAACCCAAATAAATGGCAGGCAATACCTTTGGAACCCTACTAAAAATAACTACTTTTGGTGAATCTCACGGTCGTTCTGTGGGCGTAGTCATAGATGGTTTTCCATCGGATATTGCTATTGATTTGACCAAGATTCAAGACGCTTTAGACCGTCGTCGCCCTGGACAATCACCTATCACCACACAGCGCAAGGAAAGCGACCAAATCGAAGTGCTATCGGGTATTTTTGAAGGCAAAACCACGGGGATGCCCATTACGCTTGCGGTGTTTAACCACGATGCGAAGTCTAAAGATTACAGCCACATCAAAGACGCTTTTCGGCCGTCTCATGCGGATTTTACCTACCATGCCAAATATGGTCATCGAGACTATCGTGGCGGGGGGCGTTCTTCCGCAAGGGAGACATTAGCACGAGTCGCTGCGGGGGCTTTAGTGGCTCAGTGGCTTGCGCCAAAAGGCATCTCTATCCAAGCTTACGTCAATCAAATTGGGCACATTGCCGTCTCTCAACCTTATACAAATTTGGACTTATCCCTTACGGAAAAAAATATTGTTCGCTGTCCAGACCCTTCGCTTGCGCAAAAAATGATTCACTTAGTAAAAGAGACTAAGAAAAAGGGCGATTCGGTAGGTGGAATGATTACTTGTATCATTAAAGGTCTTCCGGCTGGATTGGGTGAGCCTGTATTTGACAAATTACATGCAGAATTAGGCAAAGCCACGCTCAGCATCAATGCCTGCAAAGGCTTTGACTATGGCTCGGGCTTCGATGCGGCATCCATGTATGGTACACAGCACAATGACGAATTTGTCCCAAACAAACCCACCCCCACCACAAAAACAAATTTTTCGGGTGGGATTCAAGGAGGAATTTCTAACGGTATGGATATCTATTTTCGCGCTTCCTTCAAGCCTGTTGCGACTATTATGCATGACCAAAACTCCGTGGACAAATTGGGTAATCCCATCATCGTCAAAGGGAAAGGGCGTCACGATCCATGTGTCGTGCCTAGGGCCGTACCCATTGTCGAAGCCATGGCTTGGTTGGTTATTGGAGATTTTTGGCTGCGTAACCAGTAAGCCGAATTGCTAGATAGACGGCCGTTCGGCTCGACATCCCGAGATCTAGTAACTAGTAACTCGCAAGTAGTAACCAATTACTCACATTTTTTTACTATCTTTGCGCTCCGAAAATAAAAACATAAAAATTCATGTTTGAGAGTCTAAATTCGAGATTAGATAAAGCGTTTAAGGTATTTAGCGGTAACAATAAGATTACCGAGATAAATATCGCGCAATCCATCAAGGAAATACGTCGAGCGCTAGTTTCAGCCGATGTAAACTATAAAATCGCCAAAGAATTTACCGAGAAGGTAAAAGTCAAGGCATTAGGTACCGAAAACATCCTACAGTCCGTCAAACCAGGCGACTTAATGGTAAAAATCGTCCAAGACGAATTGACAGCATTGATGGGTGGTCAAGCCGCTGGTATCAATATTAAGGCAGAGCCAGGTATCGTCTTAATTGCGGGGCTACAAGGCTCTGGTAAAACGACCTTTTCAGGAAAATTAGCTAATTTCTTGCAAAAGAAAAAGGCTAAAAAGCCCATTTTGGTTGCTTGCGATGTCTATCGCCCGGCAGCTGTGGATCAATTAACCACTATTTCTGAGCAAATAGGCGTGCCTATCTACAAAGAAGTCGGCAATACCAATCCCGTAGAAATTGCCCAAAATGCCATCAAATACGCCAAATCAAATAATTTTGATGTAGTGATTGTCGATACCGCAGGTCGTTTGGCTGTGGACGAAAAGATGATGAATGAGATAGCCGCCATCAAGGACGGAATCAATCCTACGGAGACCCTATTTGTGGTGGACAGTATGACTGGTCAAGATGCCGTCAACACAGCCAAAGCATTTAATGAACGCATCAACTATGACGGAGTCGTTTTGACCAAGTTAGACGGTGACACTCGTGGTGGAGCAGCGCTTTCTGTAAAATATACTGTCGGTAAGCCCATCAAATTTATCAGTACAGGCGAAACCATGGAAACCATCGACATCTTCTACCCTGACCGTATGGCTCAACGTATTTTGGGGATGGGAGATATCATTTCTTTTGTGGAACGCGCCCAGGAGCAATTTGATGAAGAAGAAGCAAAGCGACTAGAAAAGAAAATCAAAAAGAACAAGCTAGATTTTAATGATTTCTTAAAGCAAATCAAACAAATCAAGCGGATGGGGGACATGCGCACCTTGATGAATATGATTCCTGGGGTCGGCAAGGCACTAAAGGATGTAGATATTGATGATCGTGCCTTAGAAAAGGTGGAAGCCATCATTTTCTCGATGACACCTTATGAGCGCGAACACCCAGAAGTCATGAATATGAGTCGCAAAAAGCGTATCGCTTTAGGCTGTGGACGTTCTTTGGATGACATTCATGCTTTTATCAAGCAATTTGAGCAGATGCGCAAGATGATGCACATGATGTCCAAAGGCAAAATGCCAAAAGGATTTCCTGGAATGGACGGAATGGGCTAATCGCATTACCCACAAATCCCCTAAAATAATATATGGCCTTCGACTTCCATAAAGATCGGAAAGTTTATTTCGACCAGCAAACGACCAATGCGGAAGCCTTTGTCGTGCCCTTTATCGAAGCCAAAATGAAAATTGGCCCAGGTACAAAAGTCCTTGAAATAGGCTGTGCCGAAGGTGGCGTACTAAAGGCTTTTTTCCGCAAGGGCTGCACCACCATCGGCGTAGAATTATCTCAATATCGTGTCAATCATGCCCTAGAATTTCTACAAGAAGAAATAGCCACTGACTCCATGCAAATCATCTGCTCCAATATATTTGACATGGACTTTGCAGGAAAGTACCATGAATATTTTGATTTAATTGTCCTAAAAGATGTCATTGAACATATCCATGGTCAGCAAAAATTATTGGAAGATTTGAAGCAATTCTTAGTTCCTTCCGGAAAAATATTCTTTGGTTTTCCGCCTTGGCAGATGCCTTTTGGGGGACACCAACAAATCTGCCAGTCAAAATTCTTGTCCGTCCTACCCTATTATCACCTACTCCCGAAGTTTCTCTATAAAGCCATTCTAAAAGCTTTCAAGCAGCATCCTAGAACCATTGAAGAATTACTAGAAATAAAAGATACAGGTATCTCGCTTGAGCGTTTCGAGCGCATTGTCAAAAAAACGAATTACAAAATCATCAACAAGCAACTCTATGCCATCAACCCTATCTATAAATTTAAATTTGGCTTGAAGCCTAGAAAACAAATCCCCATTCTTGGTAGCATCCCTTATTTGCGCAATTTTATTAATACTGCCGGGTTTTATTTGGTTGAAAAAAGATAATTTTTTTGGGGCCGCGGCTTAACGGTGTAACGGTATGACAGGCTTACCGGACTAAAGTAACATCCCCAGCAAAATCCAAAATCTCCCCATTCGTCAAAGCCAATCGCAAATGATACACATACACCCCACTTGGCAGTTTACGCCCATTCGCTCGACCATCCCACCAAATATCATTGCTCCGAACAGAAGCCCCTTTCGCCCTGTAAATAAGCTCTCCCCATCGACTATAAATGGAATACTCCAAAATCGCCCCTTCAACTCCTTGCTTAAAACCAATCTTCAATAGGTCATTTATGCCATCCCCATTTGGAGAAAAAACATTAGGAATGTACAAAATATTATCAGATGTACAACGCTCCGTATCGTCTTGCGACAAACATTGATTGCACGCATCAAGGCTAGCATTTCCGAAAGGGATACCTGCACAATCCAAGCAGGATTTATCAAATATTGAGTCCATAGGACTCTATGCATTTATCACAATTATCCACTTCAAATTTTCCGTAAGGAGTACCCTGACAATCGCAAGGCGTAATATGAATTGGCACCATGGCGGTGTCATTGGGGCAAATAGAAAATTTATCTTCAACTACATGCATCAAAATAAAAGTACCTGTATCTAAAGTTACAATTTGACTATCCTGCAAAATATTTGCAGACCAAATTCCTGGCGATATCCCCGTTATATCCAACGTAGAGTCCTGACAAACATCAGGCAAGTCAAACTCCGCATTGGCACTACAATTAGCTCCAGTAATTCCATAAATTCGTGCGACATCAAATCCTGGGGCAAAGCCATTGTTATCCAAACCTACCATTTTAATAGCATTCACCAAACCCGTATAGCCTATATCTTCCAAATCTATCGCATTGGTGACGCCGCCATTGATTTTGCCAAAAAAAGTAAAGGTCATTCCAAAATCAGAACTGATATAGATATCCGCTAATTCTGAAGCACTACCTTTTTCTTGAATAAAAATATCGTCTTGATTGGGCGCATTGAATATTAAATTATCCACAAACCCAACAGTGATGTAACTCTCCTTTGGCAAGGACACAAACCACGGATTATTGCCCAAACATACTTCTGGATTCACCAATACGATTCCCCCAGAACCGTCCGAGCCATAAAAATTATTAAAGGCAGGATTGGCTCCGCTGTAATAAGAGTCTATGAGTACATCAGCATATTTATCTTGCCCAAACAACGTGAATGAACAAGACAAAAAAAGTAAAAAAACAGCGAAGATCTTTAAATTCATCCTGCAATATACCATTTTACGCTTAAAAACCATCCAAATCACTGGGGCTATTCACATTCATCAATTTTTCAGGATGCTTAGAAGTAAGCAATTGAATATCCGAATTAATCAATACTTTGCGGGGACAACTAAAGCCTTGCGCCAAAAAATCCAGCAAAATAGGATAGCTTTTGGGCTCCCAAATCGTAATCAATGGCTCGGGAAATTGGCTCTCGGGATTCAAAAAGGCAGTCGCTATCTTGGAGATATTACGCCCATTGACCAACTCTTGGATACCTTCTTTATCCATTTTGGGCAAATCTACAGCCATGACCAACCAAGCCTTATTGGGATGTTGCTGAAATGCAGACAAGATACCACCGTACGGCCCCAAGCCCAAAAATGTATCGGGTAATAACTCAAAAGCAGAGTCCGTATCTTCGACTTGATCCGCTCGACAAGAAAGAAAAGTTTTGGTCGTGTGCACACTCAATAAGTCTGCGGCATACTCCCTTTGCGGCTTACCGTGATAATCAATCAACCCCTTGTCCCGCCCCATGCGCGTACTTTTTCCGCCCATTAAAAGCAATCCAAATAATTCAGGTTTTTGGATTTGCTTGCGCAAAAAATGGGCAATTCCGTTGGTGTCATCAAAATTCAGGATGGGCACTCCTTCGATTTTCTCGTTCAAAAATTCATAAACTTGATGACCATCCTTTAATAAGACCAAACCTACATCCGTTAATCTATCAAGCTTTTTAGATAAGGAAATTTCCTTTTTCGAATCAATAACAACAATTTGACGTACCCCTTGAAAGTGGTTGCCATTAATCAGCAACATATCCGCTTCATTAAAATAAGGCCTTAGCTGCCACTTATTGAAGTCGCCTTTCGTCGAAAATTGATGCACCCCACTATTGTCCGTATAACTTAAATAAAAATTTGAGTCATGTCCTTCATTGGCACTATGGGAAGCATCTAAATAGGCTATTTTATACTCGCCCAAATTGGAGGATACTTTTTGCGCAAGCTCCTGAATATCTGCGCAGGTTGTCCCAATGATAGACCATTCATTGCGCCCGAAACTACCTTGGTTTGGTTTGGTTAGTTTTTTGTGTTTTTTGTGTTTCATTTTTGGTTGCTTGTTGAGCCGAACGGCCGTTCGGGGGTTTAGCAATCGGGTTGCTTCTCGAGACGAACGGCCGTTCGTCTGTACTAGCAATCGGGTTATTTCCAAAAACGGAAAGCTTCTCCAACGGAGAAGACATCTTGCTCCATGGGCAACTCTAGGAAGCCATCAATTCTGGTTAAATTAGCCAAATCCCCCGATCCATGTCCTTTTTGCGCAAGCGCCCACGTCACGCCTTCATCATCCGTTTCTATTTTTACCGAAAGGAAATATTGCATGGGCTTATCAAACTTAAAACCTTCTTTCAAACGTGCATATTGCGTACTCATTGCCCCCAATCCAAGGCATTGTCGCATCCACGGCAAAACATACCGAATCGTCCCCAAAAAAGTAGCCACCGGATTACCTGGTAGGGCAAAAATAATATTGCCATCTGTCTTGCCAAACCAAAATGGCTTACCTGGACGTTGCGCCACTCGATGGAAAAGTTGTTCGACGCCTAATTCATTCAAAACTTCTGGAATATAGTCAAATTTCCCTTTTGACACGCCGCCACTAAGTATCAAAACATCATATTCTGCCAGACACATCGCCAATTTTCCTGTAATTTCTTCTTTGACATCATCGCTATGCAAAATATCTACCCAAGCACCTATCTTGCCAAGAGTGGCCGCAATAGAAAACACATTGGAGCGGCGAATCTGGTGCGGCTCTGGTATCTCACCAACATCTACTAATTCATCACCTGTGGATATAACCGCAATAGAAGGCAATTTCTTGACTAAAACTTCATACTTACCGATGGTCGCAGCAATATTAATTTCAGCAGCGGTCATTTGCTTTCCAGCAAAAGTAATCACATCGCCTTTTTTTTGATCCTTCCCCTTAGGGTGTATGTGTCTATTTTGGTTTATAGAATGCCCTTCTTGGATGGTTGCTTTTCCATCGACAATATCGAGCCATTCGTACTGCACAACTGTATCAAAACCAAGGGTCAAAATAGCACCTGTCATGATTTCCACACAATTTCCTTCTGCTTCAGCTGCTGTTTGGGGCGCACCGGCTGCTTGCATTCCTATAATCGGAAAAGTCCGCTGCCCTTTGTCATAATCTTCAAACCGTATGGCAATGCCGTCATAACTCACTCGGTCAAAAGGCGGAAAATCCCGATCCGCCACCAAATCTTCCGCAAGCACCCGCCCCGTACTCTGACCAAGGGGAACTGTTTCGACACCGTAGTCTCTGGCATTGTCCAAAATTATCTTCGTAATCTCTTGTACTGATTTCATTGTGTAAAGGTAGGATTTTTTCCCAAAACCCCAAACTTTGTTCGGGGTGAAGCGCCCCCCCCTACGTTTTTTTTTGGATGGGTTGGTGCTCTTTTGGGGTTGTTGCATTGGCTTCATCCGCTACCTGTATGCCGTAAATGCATGCCGCTTCCGTAGCACCAAATGGCGAAGCCCGTCCCAAAGACCTACAGCAAGCAAAGCGAGCACCAAAGACCAACAACGAGTACACAAAAAAAACAAAAAAAAAGTAACTAGAAAATCCCAATTCCCGTACAACGAACATGGAAAATACAACATTAGGAATCGGATCAAGAGTCAAACATCCTGCCTATGGTAGCGGTGTCATTATACGTTTATTTCAAGCAGCTTATGAAGTCTGTTTTATCCAATATGGTATCAAGGAAGTAGGCAAAACCTATAGTGCTTGGGAGATTATCGAAGCGATCCCGGTGGAAGCCGCTGTGAGTTTCTCAGACATGGAAAAGGCTTTGGCCAAAATACTAAAGGCTTGGTCGGATGTGTCTGAAATCATCCCCATAGCGGACAAATGGGACGGTGGCACGCTAACCATCAATTCAAAAGACGATAGCATCAGCTCGAAAGAAATTCCTATCGATACTTTCTTTCACAAAATCGTCATGGTGCGTGACCGAGTTAGAGTGATGGAACAACGTATCAACGCACATAAAGGGCTTTCGGAAAGTGAAAAAATTGATTTACAACAGTATATCACTCGTATTTATGGAAGTCTAACGACGTTCAATATCCTGTTTAAATATAAAGATCACCATTTTGTGGGCGCACGGAGCAAGTAGAAGACTTTGCTTCAAGGTCGTATAAGAACCAATACATTTTGGTCGTATCCTGTCATGGGGTGCGACCTTTTTTTATAGCTAAAGAATGACCTGAAATTTTATTTTGTGCAATTGTGCAAGTTGGACAAAACATAACTTGCACTAAATAGAAAAAAGCCAGTGTTTATAGTGCTTTTTGCTGCTTTTTTTCCAAAAAAAGACCGGACCATTTGTTAGTCAGTGAGACGAACGGCCGTTTGTCTATACATCGCGCCCGTTATATCCGTTTACACCGTTTCGCCGTTAGTGCAAAGCTGGGCGTATAGGAACCCGTCCAATCAATTCGGCTTCATATTCAAAAAACCATTGGGCGCGCTCTAAGACTTCCTTTTCAGGAAAATACAACATCGCTAGATCCACATAGGCCGTCCCATGCTTCACTTCGGACGCCCACAAAATCTTATAAAAACGTTTTAGGTCTGGGTCTTCTAGGTGGTCACCTACCAATTTAAACCGCTCCAAAGCACGTATCTCCACCAAAGAACCAATAATCAACCTGTCCATTAAGCGATCCATCCGACCATGCCGACATTGCTTGGTCAATTCCACCATGTATAAGTCTTTTTCAATTTTTTGCGGAAGCGACAAACCCCGCTCATGCATCAACCCATAAACTTGCTGAAAATGCTCTAATTCTTCAACGCCTATTTCTATTAAAGTCGGCACCATCTTGGTGAAAGTGGGATATTTTGCGACAAGTCCTAAGGCAAAAGCGGACACTTTGCGCTCCCCATCCGCATGACTAATCAAAAACGCATCAAAATCATTCATAACGGCTTCGATCCAACCATCAGGACTGGCTGAAAGCACTTGTAGATTATATTTCATTTCTCAAGATATTTAGTTGACATCCAAAACATCGTCTTTTTTTAGCTGCTTCAAGGCTGTTTGCACAAATAAATCATGATCCGTAGCCATCACTTTATAATACATACCTTCACCATATTTGAGTTTACCAGCATACGCCTTCAGGCTTCTTTTCAGGAAAGGTCTAAAATAATCATTGGATTTTATTTCTATCAAATCATCTTGCTTTTTTGCGTAAGCGATAAATTCATTGACCAAATCATCAGATATTTGATAGGAATTAAGAAATTCTTTCTCATCAATATCATGTATTTTAATGGGTCTGGCTAAAATAAATTGATAGACCATGCTGTTCATGATTAGCCAATTTCTGTCCACCAACATACTATCCATCGGGATAAAAATTTCAGGTGTAATGCCACCGCCACTATGCACCAAACGGTGTTTGGAAGTATAATATTTGGTGGTATCTTTTACTTGATTTTCAGATTGGTGGTAAAGCTCACCATTGTCAAAACGATTTTCAATGTCATGGGCATATTTATCTCTGTCCGAATAATCTTTTTGGATACAGCGCCCCGAAGGCGTGTAATATCTAGCCACTGTCATTCGGATAGCACCGCCATTGACCAATTGCAACTCTTCTTGTACTAGCCCCTTACCGAAGCTTCTACGCCCAATAATCACGGCTCTATCCCAATCTTGTAAAGCACCGGCAGTAATCTCCGCAGCGGATGCAGATTCTTCATTAACCAAAACCGCTAAATTCTTGATATTCAAGCGACTAGCGCCATTTGACTCATAGTCTTTGGTGCCTACTTTGGCTCCTTTTGTGTAAACTAAAAGCTTGTGTTTATCTAAGAAGATATGATTTAAAACTTCAACTGCTTCGTTTAGATAGCCACCAGGATTGTCTCGCAAATCAATAATCAGATCTTGCATTCCTTGATCATCAATCATCTTTTTGACAGCTTGCGCAAATTCTCTAGAAGTCGTAGCGGTAAAGCTAGAAATTTTGAGATAGCCCGTGATAGGATCAATCATAAATGCCACTGGCACACTAGGCAAGTCGATATCACCCCGAGTGATATTGGCACTATATTTTTCGTTGGTTATTCGGTTAAGGCAAGTTAGACTCAAGTTGGTTCCCCGCGTTCCTTTTAACAAAGCGACCACAGAATCAGCGGGCAGCTTGACTCCTGCAATGATAGAATCTCTCACCATCAAAATCTTATCGCCGCTATGTAAACCCGCATGAAATGCTGGCCCATCTTTAATAACACTACCAACGGTCACCGTATCATCAATCACCAAAAAATCAATACCTATTCCTACAAAAGAACCGCTTAGCTGCTCCCTGCTATGTGCGTACATTTTGGCAGGCATATAGACAGAATGTGGATCAAGGTCTTTGATTAGGTTTCTGATGGCCTTTTCCGCAAATTCTGATTGATTGAGTGTGTCCACATATTTAGAGTCTATATAGCGAATCACCTGCATCAGGGGCGCTTCCATGTTCGTATGACTACTCAATCCATCATTTTTGATTTTTTCAAAAATATTGGTCGAATCCTTCATCTTTAAGCCGATGACCATGCCACCAACCATCACCAGAGCAAAAAAGAAAGGTAAAAAGATATTATTCGTACGCTGTTTTGGATTTTCGTCCATTGAATCTTTTGATTTTTATAAAAGCTGCAAGGTAGATATTTTTTTGCTCTAATTATTTATCTCAAAAGTTAATTTATTAGGATAAAATGTGTATTTTTACCATGAACAAAACATATTACTCTTTTGCCTAATAAATAAAAATGTCATGCCTACAATTCATCTTCGTCACCTTTTCCTACTTTTCTTTTTATGCCTTTCGAGTCTATCTAGGTCTCAAACGCTTACAATGGACAATATTACCCCCCAGATCGGAGACCATTTTATCACCCACAAAAGCCTAACTGGGCCTATCGGTGATAGCGGCGAAGGTATTACCTGGGATTTATCTGGACTTATCGCTCTAGACACCAATATGCTATCGTATGAGACGCCATCCAACCATCCTAAGGCAACCTTTTATCCCGACGCTACCGTCGTAGGGATTTCTGGGGATGCAGGGGAGTTTTTGGATATCTCTTCTTTTGCTTGGCAACGTCTTGGCATCAGCGCTCCTTCTTTTGCCTTTGAAGTCAACTACTCTATCGACCCCGAAGTTTTTCTTACTTTTCCATTTCATTATAACCAGACCTTCAATAATCAATTTTCAGGAACAATCACATCTGGCGGAGTAACTAGCCCTAGAACAGGAACCATCTCTGTTACAGCAGACGGCACAGGCACCCTAATTATGCCCTACGGTCAATTCAATAATGTATTGAGAGTCAAGGTTTTAGAAACAACTACGGACACTGTCAACGATATTCCTGTAACTCTAGAAACCTTGACCTATTCTTGGTTTCAAGAAGGTATTCACGCTTCTATTGCTTCCGTAATACAAACAACGATTGACACCAACACTACGTCTGCTTCGTACTTTTTGGATGAGTCCATCATCTTGTCTAATAAATCTTTAGTTACTTGGGATGCGCCAATTCTTGTTTACCCCAACCCGACAAGTGACTGGGTGCGTGTTGATTTTAGGCTAGACAAACCTAGCCGTGTTCAATGGCAATTATTTTCGATAACTGGCAGAACGATAGTGCCTGCTACATCGGAGTTTAAACAAGCTGGACAGCATCAGATAGAGCTAGCTGTATCATCCCTGCCTTCCGGCAAATATATGCTACAATTGATAGCCAATGGCAAAATAGCGACAAAAAAGATAATGGTTACTGGGCGTTAATACGAGAAGTGTGAAGTTGTCCTATGGATTGAGACTCATCAGTAATTTATTAAATGCTCTCAACTTACAAAAACAATAATGTCAAGTCCAAGACTTTGGTTGAAAGATGCTTTCTCGACAGCCAAATAAAAGGATTCACAACCTTGCAGAGTTGTTACCATCCTATTCGAAACCTAAAGCCAAGGAGTAGTTGCTCGGACGCATACGCTAATCCATTCATTATCGGTTTTTTTAATGCGCTTAGCAGTATTTATTCCTTTAGATTGGGTTCTATACTTCACCAAATCAAAGATACTACTATCGACAAGCGTATCCCCCATAAAACAGTGACGCCTATCAGCCCTAAGACAAACAACTATTGGCAGCCCAAGTCCACCTGCGAAAAGGGGTCATTATTAGGGGAGCAATTACCAGACGGAAGGCTCTTAGGCACATAACGTTGTAAGTCGGGATCTCGCAGACCATTCGCTAAGAAATCAATCAACTGAGCCTTTTCGACTTCGGTCAAGGAGACGGGTTTAAATTTTTCCGAAAGGTCTTTATTCAAAACAAATCGATTTTCGGATTTGGCGGTTAGTTTATAGTTGATGACTTCTCGCAAAGTACGCTTGCTACTTCCGTGAAAATAGGTCGCATAATCCCCGACATTATAGAGCTGCGGCACTTTAAACTTGCGCATATCATCAGGCACGCCAGTAAAGCCGCCACGCCCAAGATTTTTATCATCTGCTTCGGAAGTGGCCATTGCATCGGGGTGCGCATTCATATCCTTAACACCCAAGCGATGAAATTCCATCGAATTAAAAGAAGGGCTTTTGTGGCAACCGGTACACCCTGCCTTGGTCAGAAAAACCATTGCCCCCCGCTTTTGGTTGACAGTCAAGGCATTTTCGTCACCTTTTAACCAATTTTGGAAGGGCGCTTTATTGGCAAAAAGCGTCCGCAAATAAGCAGCGAGCGCAAAAGCAGCCGTCTCATTGGTATATCTATTTTCTACGTCAACATCGGGAAAAGCCGCATCAAAGTAGCTACGATACCCGTACTCATCCAACAATTTTTCGGTCACGGCAAGACGGTGCAAGTCGATACCCACGATATGCTGGCTCTCCTGTCCTGAATAACCTAGATGATTGACCGCTAATTCAGGTTTGTGATCCCAAACATTTTCGGTGCCTATATTCTTATCATTTGCGCCAAACTGCCCACTCCAAAAGGTATTCGTCACATACGCTAGATTCAGCATACTAAGGGCTCTCAACCCTTGCACATCCACTTCGTCTTCATCATAAATATTCCATTGGATACGCCCTTCGCCATCCTGCCCAAACCCGATGCCACCATCTGCCACCCCTTGCAAACGTCCTGGGGTAAAGCCTTTGGACGCAATATGGCAAGAAGCACAGGAATAGGTCTCCATGCCGGCAGCATACTTAGACTTCTGACCAAAACCCGTCTCAAAATAGAGCAATTTACCCAAAGCCACTTTTTCAGCTGTAATGGGATTATGGGGATCTTGATTGGGGATAGCTGCATAGTCATCCGAAGCTGGAAAAATAAAATAAGACTTACTACCCGTTTTGGACAAATCGCTTAATGCAGCATTTAGCTGTTCATCCAAGCTGATAGTCGTTTTGTGCTTACAAGCAGATAGCAGCATAATAAGCAAAAAAGGCAATAAAATAACAATTTTTGAAGGTGTCGTAGCGCTGTTCATAAGGATTTGGTTAAATTGACTGAGCTAGGGAAAACTCTCTACAAAAGTAAGGGTATTAGCGGCTTTTTCCAAATTTCCCGTCAGGAATACTAGTATTAACTTATGTTTTGGTACGTAAGTACGGAGAAACCGTTTGTTTTATGCAATTGGGCAATTGCTAGACCCGAACAGCCGTTCGGCTCGACATCCTTTGACGCTTCCTACTGTTAATTATTTCTTAACCACACACTTTTACCCTGTCACTTTTCGTAATATAGCTTATATTTGGAAATATTCAAATCTAAAATTTCAAATTATGAAGCATTTATTACTCGCTTTTTCTTGTATGCTGACCCTACAGCTGGGTTTTTCGCAAAGTCGTATCGACTATTCCAATTATCAACAAGTCCTAAATGAGCGATTTCAGTATCGTAGTATAGATGAGCTTGCGCAAAATTGGCAACTTCAACCAGACGATCAATTTGGTTTGCAAGGAACAGCTATTTTCACCCCGTCCCAAGTAAGCTTTTCACCGCAAGGTGGCATCAGACTGACTGCCACCCCACTCGAAAACTTCCTAGCCGCACGCGAGCCGAAAGGAAAAGAAATTTATTACAAATCCGGGATGATTGCCCGAAAACTTGACCAAAACTACGGTATCTATCGTATTCTCGTCAAAATGCCCAACGGCACAGAAAATGTCAATGATGCATGGCCTGTATTCAAATTAGTCGGCGAAAATGTCAACATCAACATCATCGATGCACCCTTCGAGCTCAATGACGACTTGCGTCAAAATGTAAGCATCCAAACCACGCCGAACACCCGTTTCCAATGCGGGAATAGCTGGGATTTGGAAGACTTTCATAGCGGATGGCAAAATGATTTTTATGTTTTCCAAGCAGTTTGGACGCCTGAAGCCATTACTTTTTTAATCCATGGTAGAGAAGTGGCTACCGTCCATGCCGATCAATTGGCTGCTCCGATAGAGTCTTTGAGCCTAGTGGTGGCACTCCAAACCAACGAAGCATCTGACCAGCCTTTCCACATGGACATCGAGTCTGTCAGTGTTTTCAAGCACAAAGAAGGGCTTCCTTACACTTATTTGGCGGATCATTCTTGGGAATTTCATCATGCGACCAGCAGTCTTTTTGACACGAAGGTGCTTGCGCAAAATGGCGCCATCCTTCCCAATCCTAACAATACCAATGAAGTCTTTTTTATTGGTCAAGATCAACATTTGCACCTTGCGGAAATGGTCAATAATACATGGAAAACTCGACAAATTGGTCCTTCTACCATTAAGGGGAGTTTGACTTACGTAAAAACGAGCAATACCATTTTGTTTAAGGGGACAGATGATGTACTTCATGGTTTTACAAGAGATGGCGACCAATTTCATGCTTTCGCAAAACAAAACATTCACCTAGCCCATCACGCACAAACAATTGCGGCAACGCCACAAGGCAATATCATCGCTATTTTAGCCAACGGCAAGATTGCCTACTTGAAAAATGATCTTAGCCTTACGGCAATGGCTAATATTGACTATGTTGGAGATTTGACCGTCACCAATAATGAGACGGTGCTCTACAAAGGTCAAAACAATCAACTAAAAGCACTAAAGCGCCATGACTTGACCTTTCAAGCGGTGACACTACCCACGATTCAACTAGCCGATGCCACGGGGACTATCCTTTTCCACACTTTCCAAGGTGGCGAAGGCATTGCCTATCGGGGTACAGACAACAAGTTTCACCTACTAGAAAAAATAAATAACAACCAATATCGCCACAGTATTCCTGCTTATAATTATGGGTTGCAAGACCCTAATCACCCTGATTATATAGCTTCCAACTTAGCAGGTGGGCCACAAGACATCTTTTATTTATCGGGAGATGGTCGTTTGCACTTATTCGGGTGGAATGACTCGCGTACAGCACGAGCGCAATACTGGGTAGATGATAATTTCTTTACAGAAAAATACTTAGCAGACATCACAGCGCCATCACTTTCCTTTGGTGCAAACGGACAATTATTCTATCGCACCAAAGAAGGTACTTTAGGCTATTTCCAGTGGGAATCTTCTAAAAAAGGTTGTGATTGTGAAACCATCCACCTAGAACAAGAGCAAAACACGCTAGATGTTTCTACTTCGCTAGAAGCTTTTCCTAATCCTACGACGGGGCAACTAAAAATGACTATCCATAAGTTTTGCCCTTCATGTACTTACAAATATGAATTGGTCGCCGCCAATGGACAGCGTATTGCCAAAGGCAGTTTTGAAGGCAATGAGCATTCAATTAACTTTGTGAATCAACCCGCTGGTGTGTATCAATTAAATATCACTTCCGAAACGGATCACTTCACTAAGCGCATTGTGAAGATAAAATAATTTTTACGGTAACAACATTTTCAAAGGAAGGAGCGGCATTTTGTTGCTCCTTTTTTTTGTTCGGTTTGAGAAACCTTGGCAAGCTAAAGCCCAAGCGATAAAAATGGAAGAAGATAGGTTGAAACTAGTGGTTTCTTAAACCTTGGATATTTTGTTCAATTGTTCAATCGTGCGGTTTGAGAAACCTTGTCAAGCAAAAGTATGAAAGATAAAAATACGAAGCAAGTAGAGTAAAACTAGGGTTTCTTAAACCTTTTTTGTTGTGCAATCGTGCGGTTTGAGAAACCTTGGCAACCAAAAGCCCAAGCGATAAAAATGTAAGAAGATAGGTTGAAACTAGTGATTTCTTAAACCTTGGATATTTTGTTCAATTGTGTAAGCGTGCAATTGTTGAGCTGACTGCTAGATGGAATTAATGTTTTTTTGTAACTATTTAGGTAGGGCAGATTTTGCCACAAAATGCCCTTTTTGCGCCTGTTTTTGCTATTTTTTTATCACATAGCCTAGCTACGCTTCAACATACACAAAAATGCCTATTTTCTGTCTAAAAATAGGAACACCTAAACAGTTACGTTTTTTTTAATCTTGGTTAATTGGGTCACTTTGGAAAACCTTTCACCCTTAACCTCTAATAGGAGGTCTTACTTTTATCAATTTATCAAATAATTGAGTCTTTTTAATAAATTTTTCAGAACTCCATAGGAGCCCAGAATCAATTTTAATTAATCCAAAATAATCAAGAAATCTATCAAAACTTCGTACAGAATAACAACTAAAAAAATGTTTTTCTTTTGTGCCATAGCCTATATGATCAATCTCATTCAGCAAGATTGGAAAAGCTTTTAGATATTTTTTTCCATAAAATGAATCCAGTTGCTTTGTAGAACCATATTTGTTTAATAATATCAAAGAAAAACCAAACCCCAACTGTCCGATAGGATTTTCTCCATATCTATCAAAATACGCCCAATTAAATTTAGTGCTAAATGTAATGATAAGACTTTTCAGAAGTTTATAGTCGTCATTAAAGGCTTCCGTACCTTTTTTGGTTAAACTTAATTTATTATGCCTTTTTTTGCAAAGTCCAGATATTTCGAGTAATATTCTAGTCAAATTTATTGATTTTGCATCAGTTTCTTTGTAAAGCTTGTATATTCCAGATTCAATCAATTCTTCCTTAATGAATTCTTGATTGTAAATATCCGCAACAACCTTAGTTCGTAAAAATCCTTTTGCTGTCAGTTTTAATTCTCCGCTTTTATCAACAAGTTGCATCAAGTATTTTGCTTGATTTAAAAGTGGTATTTTCTTGAAGTCAGCATCACTTAATTCCATCAGCTGTATGGAGCTATTCTTCCCAAATGTATCATAAAGAATATATTGCATTTCCATCGGGGAATATCCTTCAAATTTAGAAAGTCCTTGGTTATTTTGCTCATTCTGTATTTTTCGGAGCCTCTTGTTTAGCTCTTCTAATTCATCCATTATTAGTTCTTTTTTGTATGCTACGCAACTCATGTCTCCCAACAATTAAAACGACATCATCAAAACCTAGCCATAACCAATTGATTATCAACAACATGTTCGTTAACAAGCACAAGTAAACGTCTAATACCCGCTAAATTACGATTATTATAGCAGTTCTACAAATATTTCTATTGAGCCTAGGGAAAAAGTCTTAAAAAATAAGTTTTTGCGCAAGCGAATCACAATTTTGAATTATTGCTCTCTCATGGTACAATTAACTTTGTGAATCACCCCGAAGGTGTGTATTTTGTGCAGCTGGAATAATTGCTAAAACAAAAAATTCCTTTTTGCTTGGCTTCACCATGAAACCCCACCATCGTGCCCCTTTGTTAAGGGGTACTTTATGGTCAAGCCAAAAGGAATTTTGGATTATGCCCCTTTTTATCTTTAACCAAAACTTGTTGAAGAGTAGGTAAAAATCACCATATATTTAATATCTTTGTCATATTGTTCAGAATCTATCCTGATTTTGGGCAACCAAAACACCATCAAAACATGAGAAGGACGATATTTTTTATAGCAATCGCTATATTATTTAGTGGATGCATTGAGTTTGACCAACCCTATAAAGTGCTGGCACCAGGCATTTGGCGTGTAGAAATGCCCTTAATCCCGCACATAGCCCCCAAAGAACGTCGGGACGCCGCACTGTCCACCGCTCAAGAGCTTACCGAAGGCAAATTGCCCTTTCTCCTAGAAGTGTTTAATCCTACCGAAGACTCCATCTATATCGAAATCATCAATGGTAAAGAACGAATTGCCGTCAAAGATATTCAATTTGGACGTGACCCTGAAACGACACGGGATACCATCCGCATCAATTTTCCGATTTATGACACCTATATAGTCGCAGATATTGACGGTAACAAAATGGATGGATTTTGGCACGTAAAGAGCAAAAAAAACTATAAAATTCCTTTTTCCGCAAGGTATGGCAAAAATCACCGCTTCACCACCCTGAAAAAAATGCCCGTCATGGATATTACGGGCAGATGGCCCACCGTTTTTTCACCTGGCGCAGATGAATATCAAGCCATCGGTGTATTCCAACAAGACGGCAACCATCTAGCAGGGACTTTTATGACAGAAACAGGCGATTATCGGTTTTTGGATGGGACTATTCAGGCGGACAAAATTTATCTTTCTACTTTTGACGGAAGTCACGCCTTTCTTTTCGAAGGCAAAATCAATCCAAAAGACTCCACTATTACTGGCTCTTTTCGGTCTGGAACCCACTACCAAACGACTTGGCAAGCAAAAAAAGATGATGCCAGCGTACTGAAAGATGCCGAAAAATTAGTCCAAGCAAAGGATTTAACCACACCTGTTAATTTTACAATGTCCACGCCTGATGGTCGCCAAATATCTCTTGACGACCCTGCCCTTGCGGGAAAACCAACCATCCTACAAATCATGGGGACTTGGTGCCCTAATTGCCGAGATGAAGGGGCTTTTTTGGCTAATTATTTGAACCATCATCCAGACTTACCTATCAATATCATTGGGCTTGCCTTTGAAAAACATGACGATATCAATAGAAATATGGCAATCATCCAAAAATACAAGGAAGTCCTAAATATACCCTACGACATTGTCCATGCCGGTAAGCCGAAAAAGGAGAATATATTGACGATTTTTCCCCAATTGGATGATTTTATGGCCTACCCAACCATGATATTCCTAGACGAAAACCGAAAAATCCTTAAAATTCATACTGGATTTAATGGTCCAGCGACCCCAGAATATACCCATTTCAAAAAGGAGTTTGATAAAAACATCAAAGAAATAACCCATAGGAATTAGTTTCTTTGAAAAAAAACTTCCCAAATAGGCCAAAAGAAACAAATTCTAAATATTTGGCATATTTTATGAAAGGTATTAGGCAAGGTTAAGAATAATACATACCAAATGAGAAACCAATTAACAATACTATACCATACGGACAACTATCTTGATGCTCAACAAATTGTCGATGATTTGAGTGAATACAATATAGATTTGACGCCCTATTCTGAAAAGGATTTTAAATACAACTTTCTAACATTTTGTGAGTCTATCGAGACGCCCGTTTTACTTTTGCTTTCGCACAATTGGCTCACAAGCGGGGAATGTCTTTACCAATCTTTACCTGGATTAAAAGGTTTATACGAAAATAGTAAGCTATTCATTACCACTGTTGACGGCATTGAATACGAAAACGGTGAGCCCAAACGCACACCTACTGAAATCGAGAAAATTAGAGATGTCATACCTTACATGAAGTTTTGGCAAGAAGCTTTTCTTGAAGCAAGATATAATAGAATTAATGCGGCTACTTCCGAAAATATTGCACGGGAGAAAGCAGCCAAGACGATTAGTCTAAACTTAGGAGATTTGCTTAATTTCCTTCGTCCAATTAATCATCCTGCATTAAGCGTACTTCAACGGAGTAACTATCAACCTATTTTCGATCACTTCGGCTTCACCGTCGAAAAGGTCGAAAATCAGGTTGCTCCTTCGCTGGAGTCACCCAACCCAGTCCTTGCGGACAATACAGAATCCATTGATAGTCAGACAATTGACCAACAGACTGCCACGACCGAATCCCCAATAGTCAGTACCGAAGCTTTCTTAGAAAAGCCTATCAAAGAAACCGTTCATGTAGCAAAAACAACTACAGCTACAGCAGAAACATTTACGAAAGTAGAAGAAACAACTACTCCAAAGGCTTTTACGCAAGTAAAAGAAACCGTGACTAATCCTACACAAGTTGTAGAAGAAACATCGCCATTTCTACCTGATGAGCCCATCACGCAAAATGGTAAAGAAGAGTTGAAAAATAATGAGCCCGAAGAAGACTTTGAAGCACTGGAAAAGGTAGCGGCAAATCAATCTGAAGAAATAGAAATAATAGATTTAAGCATCGACAACGTATTGGAGCAAGCCGTTCAATATTTTAAAGAAGGCAAAGATCAAGAAGGTTTTGATTTATTTGAAAATGCCATCCGTAGCAATTATGACGACAACGCGACCCTACGTTATTACTATGCTTATTATTTGGCTCAACGCAAATCTGCTTTTGACGAAGCCATCCATCAACTAGATACGATATTGCTCTATGATAGCAAAAATGATAATGCTTTTTTCTTGTTGGCGGAGTTAGCGGAGATTAAAGAAAATTATGCCCTAGCCAAGAATTATTATTTGCAAACGCATCACTTGAATCCCGACTATCCACATGTAAATTATCGCATTGGGGTCATCCTTCAGGAGCATTTTCAAGGAGCGGAAAAAGAAGCAGCAGAATATCTGGAAGCAGAAGTGCGCAAAGACCCCGAAAATGTCGATGCCCACTATCGATTAGGTATTTATTATAGTGAGTCCGAAGAAAATTTAGAACTCGCCAAAGCATCCTTTTTAAAGGTATTAGACTTGGATAAAGACCATGCTTTCGCAAATTATGACCTAGCCCTTATCTTTCACAAGCAAGGGGATGCCTTCAAAGGCGCTTACTACTACAAAAAAGGTTGTATCAATAACCCCGAACTAAAAACAGAACAAAATGATATTGCTTTTTTGGCGCCAGCTGAAAATAAACTAAAGGAAAATATCGAACAACCGATGTCTCCGCCTAGCGTTGTGCAACAGCATGTAGTAGAGACCAAAAACATATTGATTACGGGAGCTACTTCGGGCATCGGACTAGCCACCGCAGAAAAATTTGCTAATGAAGGTGGTTGCCGGCTAATTCTGACCGGTCGCCGCAAAAATAGACTGGTCCAAATAAAAGATGCCATCGAAGAAAATTTTGATCTCGAAGTAGAGATTTTACAATTTGATGTTAGGGATTATGTGGCGGTCCAAGAAGCCATTGGCTCACTGAAAGCTCCTTTCGACCGAGTAGATGTCTTGATTAATAATGCAGGATTGGCGCTAGGTTTAAGCAGTATCGCTTCGGGCGACCTAAGCGATTGGGAGACCATGATCGATACCAATATCAAAGGGCTGCTATACACCACCAAAGAAATTGCCCCTTTGATGATTGCTCAAAATGGAGGACACATCATCAATATCGGCTCCATTGCCGGAAAAGAAGCATACCCCAACGGAAATGTCTATAATGCGACCAAAGCAGCCGTAGAAATATTGACTAAAGCCATGCGCTTAGATTTGCACAAATACAATATCCGTGTCGGGCAAGTCGCACCTGGTCATGTAGAAACTGAATTTGCCATCAATCGATTTCATGGTGATGAAGCAAAAGCTAGTATTTACGATGACTTCACCCCGCTTACTCCTGGTGACATCGCGAATATCATCTATTTTATGGTCAACCAACCAGCTCATGTCAACGTCCAAGATGTACTTGTCTTTCCTACCCAGCAGGCGAGCGCTACGGTGATTAATCGTAGCGGACGGGTTTGATGGGTTCCTGCTTGGCTTTAGCCCCCAGTGGCTTACCCCAAATTTCATTTGGGGTAAAACAGGGGAACCCCTACGGGTTTTTTGTTGTGGCTTTCGTTTTCTTTTTTTTAAGTGGGTTGTTTTTTTGTGTTTTTTTTGGCTTCTTTCTTTTTTTTTGGTGGGGTGACCCCCAAATTTCATTTGGGGCAAAGAAGGGAACCCCTACGTTTTTTTTTGTTGTGGGTGACTTCCCTGAACAAATAAAAATAAACAAAAAAAAAAGTAAAAATAAACTGTAGATAACAGAAATCTTATTATTTTGAGCGCAAAAAAATAGCTCAATGAAAATTTCTTTTATTTCTGTTTTAATAAGTTTTGTTTTTATTCTTAGTTCGTATGATGCGCAGGCTTTATTGACGACTACGGCTTCTTCAACGCCTAGCCCACCGACCACACTGACCAAAGCAGAGTTAGCCCACTTTTTAGGCCGCAAATTAAAAGCAAAAGAAAAATTAGGTCTCTGGATCCTAAATAAAAAACTAAAAAAAGCACAACGTCGCAATCCAACCTTATTGGTTGACTATCAAGAGTTAAGCGATACTTCCAAGTGCAGCACCATCGTCTTCAAAACAGGTGTGGAGATACAAGCCCACCTACTTGAGATTTTGGACTCTTCGGTCAACTTCGTCCGCTGCGGTCGTTCGGACACCATGTCCATCAGCAAATATGATATTGAAAAAATAACACTCTACGACGGCATCAAAATATATCAAAATGACTTCAAAAAAAATTCTAAAAAAACTAGACGCAAAAGAAAATCTAGCGATAATCTAGGATATGCTTCTATTCTTTTCGGTTTTGCTGCCATCCCCTTCTTAGCCATCAGTTATCCTTTAGCCATAATTTTTGCTCTCATTGCTTTAATCTATGGTATTTCTGGTATGACTTCCGCTTACACCAAACACAAAGAATTTAGTGTATTTGGCGCTATTATTGGGCTGCTTGCTTTCATCATTAATAGACTGCGTAAAAATCATGGTTCTTATAATTAATTTAAATTTCGGTACTTACAGCTTAACGGTATTGGTTAAAGGTTAAGCGTCTAGGGGGCTAGGGTCAAGTGAAAGTATCGAAACTCAAGTTAATAAGTTTTTTTCAATGGTGCAATCGCTCAATTGTTGAGCTTACTACGAAAAGTTGTTATAAATTATAGCTAAAGAGTGAAGCATAACTTTATTTGGTTCAATTGTACAATCGTGCAATTGTTCAACTGAAACCAGTCCTAAAATTATTGTTATAATTGGAACCTACAGAATAAAATTTTGTGGTGCCTAGAGAAATAAATATACATTGACTTTTCGGAGTGGACTCTATAGTTCAACAGAAACCCAGCATTGATGCGATGGCGCCTACCAATTCTAAAATCGCAACAAAGCAGGACGCTGCGTAATATCATGGTAACAAATCACTCCTTCCCCAAAATAATGACTCACCACGCTACGTCTCGATTTGCCTTTTATTTGGATGGGACTACCGCCATGAACAAAATGGGCATTCCAAATCAATAAATCCCCAGGCTGAGCGGGCCAAAATACTTTTTCCAAATCAGATTCTTGAAGTTGTTTTTCCAGTGCGTTTTCATAGTCCACATAATCCGTCTTACCCGTGCTCCAACCATTTATGCCATCGTCATAATTATATTTACGGATAATCGGCAGCCGCTGACTTTTTGGATAGTAAAATAATTGCCCATTTTCTGGGCCGCAGGGCTCCAAAGCCACCCAAGCAGCAATCAAATAACCGTCAGGAAAAGTACTCATGTGGATATAATCAGAATGCGCTCTTTGCTCGCTTCCTTCATAGAACCCAATGCTCTGAAAAGGAATAGCCCGCTTACCCAAAAGAAAAGTCAACAAACGCAAAATCTCAGGATTCTCCGTAAATTTCTCCCGAATCACCTTAGATTCTAGGTGAATATCAGGTATCTTTTTGCCCGTATAATTGGTATGGCTTTCTAGGTTAGTAGCCCGCACATCCAATTCATTGCGCATCGCCTGCACTTCCTGTTCATCAAAAAAGCCTTCTAGCACCAAAAAGCCTTCTTCCAAAAAGTGTTTTATTTTTTCCTGCAAAGGACTGGAGAATTGCACAAATTCAGCTTCTCTTTCAGGTGTCCAACGGTCGGCTTCATCACGCATCGTCCAAACGGGTGTTTCTTCTCGCCCCTTAAAAACTTGGCTGCCGATGGGCGCAAAAATGCTTTTTTTAAGCCCATAGCACCGATAGATTTCTTTATTGTGGCTCAATTTATCGGCATTTAGCCAATTGTTGATGACATACACCATTTTTAGGTTCCGCAATCCACCCGTATATTTTTTGAATACATAATTTAGTCCACGCATCTTACCAATTTTATTATTGGCCAAAAGTATCAATTTTACAATAAAAAATCCTATTTTCGTGTTGTTTTTCCATAGTTTTCTTTTTTGAAGTAGCCTTACGGCAAAAAACTAGACATTTTCCATGATACAAAAATTAATTTTGATGAAACATCGCCTACTTTTGCTTTTCGCCTTTTTCCTTTTTAGCGCAAGCGTCCTATCCGCGCAAAAACAAAAACTGACACTCGAAGATGCTGTTCTTTACTACCAAAAAGGACTTTATCCAGAGCGCCCCACAGGCTTCAAATGGCTGAAAGGTGCTTTAGCTTATACGACTTTGGAAGACGAGCGCAGCCGACTACAATTTTATGACTTGCGTCCAAATACTGAAGATTTGGTAGTCAAAGCGATGGATATTATGCCTGGCTTGGAGCGTATCCCTAGTTTTACTTGGATAAATGCTTCGACTTTTTATTTCAAAAAAGACAACACTTACTACACCTATGACACCCGCAAAAAGGAATTAAAAAAGATATTATCCTATCCCAAAGGAGCGGAAAATCTTGACTACTCGGCGAAAGGAGAAAAATTGGCTTATACGCTCGACAACAACCTGTATATCGCCACAAAAAATAATCCGAAGATTGCCATCGACTTTGAAAAGGACACCAATATCGTCTCGGGGCAAGCCATTGCAAGATATGAATTTGGTATTTCTAAAGGGACTTTTTGGTCTCCATCAGGGCGTTATTTGGCTTTTTACCGCAAGGATGAATCCAAAGTTTTCAACTACCCTTTGGTGGATATTACGACCACCCCCCCTACCCTAAACAATATCAAATATCCGATGAATGGACAAGGAAGTGAGACCGCGTCAGCCTTGATTTATTCTACCCTTTCGGGAAAAACAGTACGTTTGGATACTCGTCCTGATGATCATTATTTGACCAATTTGGGTTGGTCTCCATCTGAAAACCATGTTTATTTGGCAGAAATAAATCGAGACCAAAATGACATGAAATTAAATAAATATGACATCCTAAAAGGACAGTTTATACGAACCATCACCGAAGAGAAAAATGACAAATGGGTCGAGCCCGAACATCCGCCTTTTATGACGCCTTTTCAGAAAAATAAAATGTTCTGGCTCAGCGAAAAAGATGGATTCATGAATATCTATGTCTTCAACGAAAAGAAAAAGAAATCCAAACAACTAACTCATAATCAATGGGTTATAAAAAATATTATCGGATATAGCCAGCAATTAGGTGCCATAATTTTCACTGGCACAGGCGAGAATCCCCTAAACACACACGCCTTTGCCGTCAATGTAAAAACAGGAAAACAATGGCAAATCACCAAAGGGGATGGCGTTCATTATGTTACGCTTAGCGGGCCCAATAAAGAATATTTACTAGATGAAATGTCTAGCCCCACGGTGCCTAGAGAAATCGGATATTACGACCTTGTACAAAATAAATATCATCAGGTCTATAACGCCCCTGACCCACTCGCTAAAGTACAAATCGGCAAAACAGAAATCATCAAACTTAAATCTTACGATGGCGCTGACCTGTATGCCCGAATAATCAAACCAAGCAACTTTGATCCCAACAAAAAATATCCCGTTTTGGTCTATGTCTATGGGGGGCCACACGCCCAAATGATCACCAACCGTTGGAATTATGGCGAGCCACTTTGGATGAAATGGATGGCGGAGCAAGGCTATATCATTTTCACGGTAGATGGGCATGGTTCGGCGGCTCGGGGATTTGCCTTTGAGAGCGAAGTATTTAGAGATTTAGGGACACACGAGATGGAAGACCAACTCATCGGTGTAGATTATTTGAAGCGTCAAAAATATGTCGATGCCAACCGTTTGGCGGTTCATGGATGGAGTTTTGGGGGATTTATGACCACATCGCTCATGCTTAGGCATCCAGGAGTATTTACGACAGGTGTGGCAGGCGGGCCTGTCATCAATTGGAATTGGTACGAAGTCATGTATGGCGAACGATATATGGACACCGAAGCCACCAACCCCGAAGGTTTTGAAAGGTCTAATCTCCTAAACCACGTCAAAAATCTAAAAGGGCATTTGTTGACGATTCACGGCATGGTAGATGATGTGGTGGTGCCCCAACACAACTATGCTTTCCTAAAAAAATGTGTTGATGAAGGCGTACAGACAGATTTTTTCCCTTATCCTATGCATCCGCATAATGTCCGCGGCAAAGACAGAGTACACCTGATGCGCAAAGTTTTGGATTATGTGATGGAACATAATCGGTGAAGAGCCGAACGGTCGTTCGTCTGTACTTGCTATTCAATGATGGGTAAAAGGCTTAGGATTACAAAAAATTAGCAAACTAAAATTTGGGAATTTTGATTGCGAAAGTAAAAAAATATGAAACAGTCAAAGAATTGATATTTTGGTCATACGCAAATCTTGCAATGGCCCATACAGCTGTTGAAAGAAACCAAAAAAAATACGGAACTTTCAATTATATAATCAGAGCAAAATTGTTTAAAGGTCTTAAAGACGGCTCCATGAACATACGGACAATTTTTGATGATGAAAAAATAAAATTACAAACAGGTCAAATATGTAACTACTGCGGTTCAAATAAAAACTTAGCCCTTGACCACATATTTCCCCGAAAATTAGGCGGAAAAGATGATGCTGAAAATCTAATTTTTGCATGTAGAAGCTGTAATAGTTCAAAAGGGAAAAAGGATTTAATGGAATGGATGAATTATCGAGATGAATTTTTACCGCTAATGATTATTCGGCGATATTTAAAGCTGACTTTCGCATATTGCTCAAAAAAAGATTTGCTTGACAAGTCCGTTGAAGAAATTATGGAAATGAAATTGCCATTTAAGCTGGAGTACATTCCAACAAATTATCCACTCCCAAATGAATTAAAACTAAATGCCGAATAAGAAGGAATTCATGCAATTTATTTCGTAAATATATTTCAAAACCATTCTGTATTTAACGTGTAAAATCGTTAATTATATCAGGCAAAATGCGTATATTTTTCTTAAACTTCAAGAAATGAAAACAAACTTCCACAATTTAAAAGAGACAGAACATATGTTTCGATGGTTGGACGACAAGCCATTTGCTGAAATAGTCACAAGTATTGAAGCAATGTTTCAACAACAAGTACCAACTACCGTTTTGGAGCAATTCACCGTACTCAGCGCTCCACAGTGGCTGACAGGTGGAATAAAAGATAAAAATAACAAGATGGAACTTATCAGATGCGCTGTTGCCTTTTTATGTGAATTCACCCTTCGGTCTGATTCAGGAACACATCATTTAAAAGGTGTTTTTACTTGGGTTGGTATTAATATGAACACGGAGAATCATCATCTAAGAAAATGGGTGGATATAGATGGCACACTAGAAGAATTTGGAGAAAATGGTCGCTTAGCAGAACGTATTTATATGAAAGTGTAAAGGTTATTTAAATTTCGGTACTCAAGCTTAACAGTATTGGGATAGATTGGCTTTATGCATGCTTATTTTTTGGGTACGGGTAAAAGATAAAGGGATATCCTTTTGATTATCCGAAAAACAAGGAGTCGCATTACAAGTCTAAATAATCATTTTAGACGCATATCTATCAGACAATAGCACTTATCAACTGGTTTTATTGTTCTCAGACTTAATTGGTATTTTTACTTTAAAATTAAGTAAATGAAAAAGATACTATTCCCATTACTCATTATCGGCGGGGTGTTTTATGGTAACTGTTTAGGTGCTCCTATTTTTAGGCAGAAAATAGGCATTTTTGTGTATGTTGAAGCTATTTTTTTTGAAGCGTAGCACCGCTAC
>CAMZKG010000080.1 GCA_947311105.1 uncultured Saprospiraceae bacterium | reverse complement strand
CGTCCCGAGTACGGCTATATTTTATTTATTTGTCTTGTGCTACCTTTGGCTCTCCTATCATTATTTATCTATTTGTCGCTTTTTGGCTGAATATCAAAAAATATATCCAGGAACGGCGGGTTTTGTCGGATTAGGGCTATCACTGGTGACCTAAAAACCGTAATCTAAGCTCATGATGAAGTATCTTGGGACCGCAGTAATATTTAACGAACTAGAAAATTGCTCCGCTAAAAACTGATCCGAATAAGTTTTGGTGTCAAAAAGATTTACAACATTGAGCTCCCACTTTACATCTTTATTTTTTCGTGTTTTCCACTCCTTTGTGATGAATAGCTCCGAGCTCTTTTTGTTTTCAAAACTACGATTGTAATATGCTGCTTTGAGATAATAGTGAGTCCCCCCAAAATGCCAACCTTTAAAGTTATAATACATTTTAATATTTTGATTATACATCCGCCATTTATCTTCTGAATAATTTGGCAAAAAAGAATATTGTAATTGTGCGGTGAGTATCATTCGAATTCTTTTAAAGAATAGAATTGATAATTTTACACGATTAGTAACACCTTGCCTTGTCAACAAAACCACAGTAGAATCAAGAGGAAAAGGTGTTTTTGCCACTCTAAGCTTCATGTTTAGATTCAAGTTTGTATTTATTCTTAGAAAAAACTTAGAGATAGTTAAATTAGTAGAAACAGAAGACGATTTTTGAGCATTTATGTATGACTGTGTAAACACGTTTTTATAAAACCCGTACTTTTCAGCTCGAACATTTGTGCCCTTCAACCATTTGACTCTTACATTAAAGTAAAACATATTAAATGAATCATCATACCTGTAACTAGCCAAAAATGATTGGTACTTCGACTTCCTGTATCGAATATTAGCATCATTATAAATAAGAGGCGAAGAAAAGTAATCATTAGAATAAAACATTTCTCGCAACCATTGTTTTTCATAAAAACGTGCTTCAAGACCAAATTGATGTTCCTTAATATTTATTTTATATTTTGAAGACAAAGAATAAATGGAGCCATCTTTGCCTAGTTTAATTTTTGGTTGATTTGCTATAATTTGGCTATTATTGAGTGTAATCAGCAATTTTCCCAATCGATGTAGCCTATACTGGCCTAGAATATTTAATCCAATATTATTAGAATTTAATCTAGAGACTTCATCTTGCAAAACACTCTTAAATTTAGTAGATAATAATGAATACTCGGAGAAAAAATAAGGAGTTACTTCTACATAGCCATGCTTATTTACCTTTTGGACTAATTTGCCACGAATATCAATCGACTTATTATCTAGCTGAATACGCTGCTGTAAATGAATGCTATCATTCCATCCAAACAAGCCTAGAAAATCGGGGTTAAACATATCTATTTCTTGGGGAAGATGCCTATACGACACTTTGGTCAGCAGTTGAACCACCTTGTCTTTTTTTACTTCTTTTGTATAAATGGCTGCAAGTAGTATGTCTTTCTTTTTTAATAATAGATTTGAAGATAATTTTCCAGCAGATGAACCATGGTATTCCTGCGTTTCTAGCCCCTTGTGCTTTGTACTGTTTATATTTAGATTAATAAAACAACTAGCATCTTTGTTTGGAGATATATAGGACGACTTTAAAGAGATGTCACCCTCTAAATTAGAAAAATCAATAACACTATGCTGGTTTTGGTTATAAAGGCTCGAGTTCAGTCTATATCTTTGCAAAAAATCGTATTCTTGCCTATTCTTTTTGTAGGAATAATAAACGCTAGGCGTAAATTTCCAATTTTTTCCCAGCCTACTTACGTTTCGTAAAGTCATAAACTGAGACCGCCCATTATCGAAGTATTTGTTCGGCATACCAAGTGATTGTAGCCGTTGTGGAAAGACAAATTTTTGATCTATATTTAATGACGACTCCAACCAATCATTTGTCTCAAAGGTAGAACCCAACTCGTCACTACCAAACTGAGTTCCGGTATTTCCATTATCAGTCAACAGTATAGATTTATTTCGTTTTTTAATTAAAAAGAGATTACACGTTAACGTTGCTTTTATTTCATTGCCAGCTCCCACACCGCCAATTACACCTCCTGCTAAAATATTTTTTTTGTCTTTTTTCAGCCTAAGATTAAGTACAATATCATCTGAAGGCTTAACGGATTTGAGAACAACATTTTCTTGATAGTGCTTAAAAACATCTACAGACTCTATGAAGTCAGCCCGAATATTCTTTGTTCCAATGACATACTTCCGCCCAAACAAGTCGTCATCTTCAATCAAAACTTTTGAAATAGGCTTACCACCAACACTTATAGCACCCTTGGCATCAACTGTAACTCCGGGAAGTTTGCGCAAGATATCCTCTACTGTCCTTTCTGTGGAGTCTCTAAAGTAGGATAGATTGTAGGTCAAAGTATCATTAACCTGCTCAATCGGTAAGCGGCGTTCAGAGACAACCACCTCCTTTACTACAGCAGACGGTTTGAGCACAATCTGAAGCAGTAAGGTGTCCTCCGCAAAAAGCCATTTTTTAAAAGGGGTGTACCCCAAATACCTTGCTTGAATATATATTTTTTCTGCAGTCGTTTTTCTTTCAAAGTGCCCATCATCTCCCGTATAAAAGTACTCAGCCGTAAGACTATCCCCTATAGAAATAAGACAGCGCTGAATTGGACTGCCTGATTCATCTGTTACTTTTCCGCTTACTAGCCACGTTTTTTGGGCACTTAATAAAAAGCTTGAAAAAACGAATACCAATAAGAGTATCTGTATCCTTACCACCTTGCCCCCCTTAGCCTATTGTACTCTGATATATAGGTAAACTTCCTTTTTTCTATTGTATAATCGGCAGGTGGATCTACATTTGTATCACCATTGCCATTGCCTCGTGACTCAACCCGAAGTAATTTTTTGATAATATATTTTCTAAGTTGCTCTTGTGTTACTTTCTTACCTAATTTGGGCGGAGCGATAAGAATTGCATCGTCCGTTGCTTCATCCCAACTTACAAATTGAAAGGCAACCTTCCCATCTAGGGACTTGGCATCCAAAATAAGACCAGGTAAACCCCAAAGTTTGTAAGGGCCGAAACTCACAGGTATATCTGGGCAAAACCACACTTCATACATACGATTTCCAAACTCCCCTGTAGCAAAAACCGCCTGTAAACCCGCAATAAGTTTGCGTTCTTTATGTATTTGCCAATTGATGGCGGGCAAAGGCTCTTCCAATATAAAAAATGGTACTATGGGATTGGAAATATATTCTGTTTTATATATAAGCATACGCTTCTTCAAATCAAAATAGACCGGTAAACCTTCAATATCTCCCTTGGCAAAACTAATAATATGCGCATTACCCGTTATGCTTTCTCCGCCATAAGAATCATACTTGGGATAATCCTTGTGCATGTACAAACTGGTTGTATCGGAGAAATATAAAACTGTTTTGCCAGCCAAAACATTCCCATTATACAAATGTGTAGTGCATTGATAGGTAACTTTTGACACCCTGTTTTGTCCAAACACAATGGATACGGACAATAAAAATAGTAAGAAAATTAGTCGCTTCATAATTAATGATTTTTAAAAATCGGGTAGAAAATCAACAATAACATCCTACCCGACTTACTTTAAGACTTCAGATCCTAAACCCTAATTACTCGTCGGGCCAGCATTCCCTGTCACACAAAATTCATCATACCCCTCGCTACAAGCACATTCTGAAAACGCAGCCTTTGCTTTGGCGCAAGTAGAACGGGTTTTGCGACAGTCACCATTAGCAAACTGGTAAGTACAAGTACTGGCATCTTCCATACATTCAGCATTTCTAAACTCTTCAAAAGACAATTTTCTTTCAATCACCTTTCCATTTTTCAACGTAATTATCTGAACAACTTCTGGGTCGCCCTTCTTCTGGGGATTAATCGGTCCACTGAAGCTCATTGCCACAAGCCCAAGAAACAAAACAAATAAAAGCAAAATCTTTTTCATAACTTTAGATTTTAAATAAACTTAACTTCCAAAGGAAGCTCGGAGAATACCCCCTTGTTAGCGTCCTTATGTCTTGCATCCACCACAAATATAATCAAATCT
>CAMZKG010000079.1 GCA_947311105.1 uncultured Saprospiraceae bacterium | reverse complement strand
GACGCAGAAGTATGTCGTGAGAGCAAGTCGCTGCGGCAGCACCAAAGACCAAAGACCAAAGACCAAAAGCGACGAAGGAGCGCTCCAAAGACTAAAAGCGACGAGCACGACGCGGAAGTATGTCGTGAGAGCAAGTCGCTGCGGCAGCACCAAAGACTAACAGCGACGAAGGAGCGCCCCAAAGACCAAAGACCAAAAGGGCGCAGCCCGCCAAAGACCAAAAAAAATCCTACCTTTACGCCACACAATACAAGTAAAACATGATCAACCTACTAGAGCCATTTGGATACATCAAAACCATGATATTTGACATTGACGGAGTATTTACGGATAGTCGATTGACGGTATTTGAAGACGGAAGCATGATTCGGGTGATGAATGTGCGAGATGGATATGCGATAAAGCAAGCGCTCCGCGCAGGAATACAGATAATTGTCATTACGGGCGGTTCGTCTATGGGCGTCATAAAAAGACTTAAAGGCTTGGGTATCAATGAAATATACTCCGGGATACAGGACAAAATGGCCATTTATGAAGAGCTTCTAGACAAGCATGGTTTAGATGAAGCATTGATAATGTATATGGGCGATGATTTGCCGGATTATCAAGTGATGCGTCGGGTCGGGTTTCCTGTTTGTCCGGCAGATGCTGCCATAGAAATTGTTAAGATTGCCCAATATATCTCTCCTATGGCAGGAGGCGCAGGATGTGTGAGAGATGTTATTGAAAAGACGCTAAAGGTGCAGGGGCACTGGCCAATTTTTGAAGATTAGTTAGGCTATGGCTAAGATCATGACCATATTTCGGCTAATTCGCTTTCCCAATTTATTGATTATTGCTTTGACGCAAGTCCTACTAGGGCTGATTTTGTATGCAAATATAGACCAAACCGCCTTAAATTCATGGCAATTTGCCCTTTTGGTGGTGACGACGATGTTTATTGCGGCAAGTGGTTATGTGATTAATGATATTTATGACTATGAGATAGATTTAATCAATAAGCCCCAAAAAGTGATTGTTGGGCAGAAAATTACCCAAAAACAAGCTTGGTGGTTTTATTGGATAATCAATATTTTGGGTGGTTGGGTGGCACTTTATCTGGCGTATGCGATACGAGATTTCAGGCAACTGCTCATCTATCCTTCAGCGATATGGATGTTATGGGCTTACGCCAAAAGGTATAAAAAGAGTTTTGTGATTGGCAATCTAGTGGTTGCAGCTTATTGCGCTTTAGTGCCAGGCATAATATGGTATGCGGAGCGGCAACCTTTTATGGAGTTGCTTAATCAAAATAAATCTGCGGCCATTTTCGTAAGAAATGTATTTGTGGCGTATGCGCTCATGGCTTTTTTGACTACCGTCTGGCGCGAAATTATCAAGGACATGGAAGACCTGAAAGGGGATAAAGCGTTTGGGTCAGCTTCAATTCCTGCCAAGTATGGGATATCGCTTGCGCAAAAAATGGCTACGGCTTTGGGGGTGGGGGTTATTCTTTTGATGCTCTACTATGCTTTGTATTTATTGGACACTCGGACTTGGTGGGCGTTAGGCTATTTGATGGTGCCCATTGTCTTAGCAATAACTACCGTGATTTTACCTTTTAAATCATTGACTATCAGTGCTTTGCATCAAGTAAGCCGACAAATTAAATGGCTCATGGTCTTAGGCTTAGGTTATTTATTTTTCTTGGTGTAGGCATCCCAAGACATCTTTTTATGAAAATCCTTGCCGAAATAGCTGGCCATCAAAGCAAATTCTTTTTTCTTTCTATACCCAGGTATCGCCTGAATTGTTTTTAAATTTTCGTCCAAAAAAACAACCGTCGGATAACTAAATTGATTGTCCAACAAATAAGCCGCAAACTCATGATACCCTTTACGGCCTGATTGGACATATTTATAGACTTTTCCATTGAAGGTAATGGGCGCCTTTTGTTCCGCATTAAATTTGACAGGATAGTAGTCTTCATTTAGTATCTTAGCGACTTCATCGGTTTGGAAGGTCGTTTTTTCCATTCTTTTGCACCAACCACACCAATCGGTATAGACATCAATAAAAATCTTCTTTTTATGGATTTTGGATTGGGCGATAGCTTCTTCCATGGTCATCCATTTGACTTTGGATTGAGAGAACCCGAGTACAGGTAGAAGAAGGAGTAGAAAAATTTTGATAGTGTGCATAGTGTGTGATTTCTTTATGCTTGCGCAAAATGTTATCAAAGAAACAGGAAATAAGTGACGAATGTTATTTTTTGTTGGAGCATTAATGTTTTTTTAACGTTTTCTCGGTTTGAGAAACCTTGACAGGTAAAAGCCCAAACGATGAAAATGCAAGCAGATAGATTAAAAACAGGGGTTTCTTAAACCTTTGCTAACAGGTGTAGCGGTGTAGCGGGTGTAACAGGTGTAACGGGTTTCTTAAACCTTTGATATTTTGTTCAATTGTGCAAGCGTGCAATTATTCAACTGAAACCAGCCTAAAAATCATTGTTAAAAAAGGAGCTTACAGAATAAAATTTGTGGAATCGCCAAATAAAAATGTACTCTGATTTTTCAGAGTGGACTCAATGGTTTAATTCCAAATAGAGAACCACTACCTAAGAAAATTGGGTTATTTGGCATAGGGTGCCTATAAATTCTTGTTTTAAAATAAAAATCAAAAGTTTTTACTGAAATAGTTGTTATTTCTAAAATAATTACTATCTTGCCACCAGATAGAAGATAGAGTAGGGTAATAATGCCACCCAAATGAGTCTATGTTATTATTACCTTTTTTATCTTATAACCTTATTTTATAACGCCTTCGGGCATCTAAATCATTGATTATGAAAGCATTCAAGCATTCAAGCATTCAAGCATTCAAGCATTCAAGCATTCAAGCATTCAAGCATTC
>CAMZKG010000078.1 GCA_947311105.1 uncultured Saprospiraceae bacterium | reverse complement strand
GGGCTTTTTGCTACTTTTTTGCCAAAATAATGACCGAACCATTGTTTAAATAAAAGTAACTATTTAGGTACCCGCAGATTTTTGCCACAAAATGCCCTTTTTGCGCCTGTTTTTGCTATTAAAAAAGGACATTGACTTTTCGGAGTGGCTCCAAACTTGAGCCATCTATTCCCTAACAAACTGCCCACGCTCCACAACTCTCCCGCCATCCATCATCCATCAGCTCAAGAAAGTACATTCCTGACGGTAAAAACGAGACATCAATTTCATGCTTCAACTGTCCCACTTGCACTGGCCGACCGAATAAGTCAATTATCTGATATTGTATTAGTTGCTTGCCACCAAAATCAACATGCAAGATGGACGACATGCCATTCAGCACCCGCTGGTGCGAATTCAACTTGAGCAAACAACAGCAAAGAAAGAAAAATGAAGATAAAAAGATAAATCTGTTTCATATTAAACTATGGTTTAGTTACAAAATATGCCCTTATCATTTCTGCGAAGTTAGGTATTTTTTAGCGAAAGTTCAATACAAACTGCTTATATTTGCCCTACATGAAAGCAAAAATCACACATCCAGCCATTTTTCCGCAAGGAGAAAAAAAAGAATGGCTCACCGCTGAGCAAATACCCATAAAATCTTGGTACACACCAGATGATACCAACAATGCCGGGCATATTGGTTTTGTGGCTGGTGTACCGCCTTATCTTGGTGGACCTTATGCGAGTATGTATCTTGGGCGCCCTTGGACGATTAGACAATATGCGGGTTTTTCGACTGCCGAAAAAAGCAATGCTTTCTATCGGCGCAATCTTAAGGCTGGACAAAAAGGGCTTTCGGTGGCTTTTGATTTAGCGACCCATCGGGGCTACGACTCAGACCACGAACGGGTAACTGGAGATGTCGGCAAAGCAGGGGTCGCCATTGACTCTGTAGAAGATATGAAAATTTTATTTGATGGTATTCCGCTAGATAAAATGTCGGTTTCGATGACGATGAATGGGGCGGTGATTCCGATTATGGCATTTTATATAGTAGCCGCAGAAGAAGGTGGGGTTTTGCGCAAGCAGCTAACAGGCACCATCCAAAATGATATTTTGAAAGAGTTCATGGTGCGCAATACCTATATCTATCCGCCTGGTCCTTCGATGCGCTTGATTGGGGATATTTTTGAATACACATCGAAATATATGCCTGGGTTTAATTCGATCAGTATCAGTGGCTACCACATGCACGAAGCGGGCGCTCCCGCAGATATTGAGTTGGCTTATACCTTAGCGGATGGCTTAGAATATATCCGAACAGGAATAAAAGCTGGATTGAAAATTGATGAATTTGCGCCTAGACTTTCTTTTTTTTGGGGCATAGGCATGAATTTCTTTATGGAAATTGCCAAGATGCGGGCTGGGCGTTTGATTTGGGCAAAGTTGGTCAAACAATTTAATCCGCAAAAAACAAAGTCGATGTCGCTTAGAACGCATTCGCAGACTTCTGGCTATAGCCTTACGGAACAAGACCCGTTTAATAATATTGCTCGAACGACTATCGAAGCGATGGCCGCCGTCTTTGGTGGTACACAGAGTTTGCATACCAACTCATTGGATGAAGCGATTGCTTTGCCGACAGATTTTTCTGCAAAGATTGCGAGAGACACCCAAATACTATTACAAAAAGAAACGGGGATTATTGATGCCGTTGACCCCTGGGCAGGTTCTTATTATGTGGAGTCCTTGACCGATGCCCTTGTGGAGCGAGTATGGCAGCACCTAGATGAAGTCGAAGCTTTGGGGGGGATGGCGAAGGCCATCGAAGCAGGTATCCCAAAAATGCGAATAGAAGAAGCAGCAGCCAGAAAACAAGGAGATATTGACAGCGGCATTACTAAGATTGTTGGCGTAAATATTTTTCAATCCGACGAAGAGAGCACACTCGACATTCTGGAGATTGACAACGCTGCGGTGCGGGAATCTCAGATTGCCCGTATCCAAAAAATGAAAAAAAATCGAGACACAACTAAAGTAAAAAGAGCTTTACAACAAATCGAAAAAGCCGCCGAATCAGGCAAAGGCAACTTGCTAGAGCTATCTATTGAAGCAGCTAGACACCGAGCCACCTTAGGGGAGATAACGGCTGCGATGGAAAAGAGTTTTGGCAGATATTCAGCTCATTCTCAGGCTATTACAGGTGTTTACTCACAATCTATGAAAAACAATACATTATTTCAAGAAGTCCAACAGATGGTCAATAATTTTGAGCAACTGGAAGGGCGTCGTCCCAGGATTCTCATTGCCAAGCTAGGACAGGATGGGCACGACCGGGGCGCACGGGTCATTGCTACGGGCTTTGCAGATATTGGTTTTGATGTGGACATCGGCCCACTCTTTCAGACGCCTAAAGAAGCAGCGATGCAAGCCGCCGAAAATGATGTGCATATCGTGGGTATTTCGTCGATGGCTGCTGGGCATAAGACCTTAGTTCCAGATACCATTCAAGCTTTAAAGGAGATTGGGCGTGAAGATATTTTGGTGATTGTCGGGGGGATTATTCCGCGTCAAGACTATGACTTCCTTACGGAAAAAGGCGTGGCGGGTATCTTTGGACCTGGGACTAAAATTGCGCAAGCTGGTAAGGATATTTTAGAGCAATTGATGGGGTAGGTTTTGGTCTTTGGGGCGGTATTTGGTCTTTGGGGCACTCCTTCGTCGCTTCTGGTCTTTGGTCTTTGGTGGAGTTTGTTTATGGCTTTTTACTTGATATTTTGCGGATGGGATTTTCTTTGGAATGGGTCTTTGGGGCGCTCCTTCGTCGCTTTTGGTCTTTGGTGGAGTTCGTTTATGGCTTTTTACTTGATATTTTGCGGATGGGATTTTGTTTGGGATGGGTCTTTGGGGCGCTTTATTTCTTTTGGATGATTGGCAGTCCACGATCCGACTTTTTCCAACTAATCGTGATTTTTTTCTTGCCAAAACGGCTCGTTGCGCCAGCCATCTAAAAAGCCCATTGCTCGCTCATCTACATTAGGATATTTTTTTAGAAGCTCTATTAATTTTTTGGGAAAGCTATTCTCAGGGCTAATGGTTAATAACAGATATTGCATAGAACAAAGTACTGTGTAGAAAGAATGAGCGTCAAGCAAAGTGGTATCAACAAATAGTTTTGATGCTTTTTTTAGCAGCTTTGGGGGAGTTGGTAGGTGCCTGTTCCATAATCTACTGTGGTGTGCACAGATGTTACGAACGACTGAAATACTCCTAAGCCAACTAGAAAGATACTGACCATTCCCTACAAGAAAATTTTTGGCAATTTTTCGTTTTTCCGGTACTTCTTTTTTTAAGTTTTGATAAAACTTCGAAAGTAAGCCTAATGATATTACTTCCAAACTTTTCCAAGCTGGCGGACAACGACTATCGGCCTTATAATGTTTATTGTGTTCTTGAATAAAGACTTCTCGACTTCTGTTGACTTCCTTTTCTAAAGAGACTAGGTGCTGCCGCCAATACTTCTGATTATAGAAAAGGTTTTTATTCTCAAACCACCAAGGAGAATATGCGTTGGAAAGATGATAGATTAACTGGGTTCTTAATCCTATTTCGATACGCTCGATCATATCAAATACCAATAAGCGTAGTTCTCTATCAAAATTATACAACTCAATAACCGTAGAAAACTTACTATCTGATTTAAAAACATGCTTTTTCTTATCAGCTTGGAGTGGCCACCAGTATCCTGCCAGCCTATAATAGCTAACAAAGGACAGGAAGTGCTCGGCCAATGGACGGTCGTCAATAGTTAACCCCCTAGATTCTAATAATTGGATTTGAGCAGCTATGTCCAAGCTAGGTTTACTGTACTGCATGGCTCAAAAAAATAAGACTCGCCCTGGTACGCTAATCTGACGGGAAGCGTGGCGAGTACTGTTACTGCAAAGATACGGCTTTTGCATCACAGATGTTACACTTCTATTAGAAAAACATTGCAGGAAGCACACCAAATGCTTCAACATCGGGAGTTTTACTTTATTCATTTTTCTGTTCAAATTTAAGCATAATATGATTTTTCAATACTGTAAAGATAAGAAAAAAAGCCTAAAACCCTAATTCTTTAAAAGAAACGCCTATCTGTTTTTCTACAGTAGCCAATTCTTTTTTGAGCTTGGCGGCATCCTTTACTCTATTCTTCAATCGCAGGTAGCCCCTTGTCCGATTTTTTCCAACTAATCGTGATTTTTTTCTTGCCATTGGTAAATTCGTAGGCGTATTCGTCGTGTTCACCGTCTTTGATAATTTCTGAAATATAGTAATCTCCAAATTCGGTCACCATTCGTTTTAATAGCTTGTAACTTTTCTTTTCGGAACTATCTCTATTCAAAATACCGCAATGGTCAAAAGGAGCTGACCAAGGACCATCATCAATGATATGGGCGCAATCGGAGTTTGTCCCCCCTAAATTAGAAAAAGAAGAAGGGAAAACATTAATTTTGGGTTAAACTAAAAACATAAAAAAATGAAACTCCCTCCTTCTTCGGCAAAGATACTAAAAAAAGAAT
>CAMZKG010000077.1 GCA_947311105.1 uncultured Saprospiraceae bacterium | reverse complement strand
TTTTCATTTTGTTACCATACGGTTGCCCTTAAGAAAGGGAAACCTATGGAAGGGTTTCGAAAAAAGAAACAAAATGAAAAATTTGCGGAGCCAAGAATTTTGTTCAATTGTGCAATCGTGCAAGTGTTCAACTGATTGGTGGAGTGAAATCATTGCTAGAAAAAAAATCTATTGGCTTGTCTTTATTGCTCGCCTTCTACACCGTTAAACCATTACTGCTCAATCGTTCAACTGAAACCAGCCAAAAATCAATGTTAAGATTAGGCCCACAGGATGAAATTTTGTGGGATTTTTAAGCAAAAAGGCCTATTTCCTAAATAAAAAATAGGGCCACTTAAACAGTTGCGTTTTTTTCATATAAATGTCCTAACTTGCCGCTTCAATTGACGAAGTTATGTTAAGTAAAGCGGTTTTGAGACAGTTAAAAAACTTCAAGGGTGAAGTTTACAATGATGCGTTAAGCCTTGGGATTTATGCCACAGATGCATCGGTCTATCAGATAAAGCCTTTGGCGGTAGTGGTGCCGATGGATGAAGAAGATGTGATTTTGGCTCATCAAGTGGCATTTGCCAATGATTTGCCGATATTGCCACGTGGAGCAGGCACTAGTTTGGCTGGGCAGACGGTGGCGGAAGCCATTGTGATTGATTTTTCTCGGCACATGACGGAGATTTTGGAGATAGATGTGGCGCAAAAAACGGCTAGGGTTCAGCCTGGAGTCATTCATCAAACCTTGAATCGGGCGCTTCAAAAGCATGGATTGTTATATGGGCCTGATCCCGCCACATCCAGCCGTGCCAATATGGGCGGGATTATTGCCAATAATTCATCGGGTTCGCATAGTATTGTCTATGGAAAAGCCGTTGATCATATCGTCTCCCTAAAAGTGGTTTTGGATGATGGCACGGTGCTTACGCTAAAAGATGAAGATTTGGATTCGGTTGCCCGAAAATCAGTAGAGCCTATTCGAGAAGGCGCTATTTATAAGGAGCTGTTGACTATTATACACAATCATCAGGAGTTGATCATTGATGGTTATCCCAAGGTGATGCGGCGGGTAACAGGGTATAATCTGGATGAGTTTGCCAATAATGAAATCTGGAATCTCGGGAAGTTGATTTGTGGAAGTGAAGGGACATTGGCGACGATTTTGGAAGCGACGGTTAGCTTGGATAGTTTGCCGAGTCATAAGGCGGTTTGTGTGGTGCATTTTGATGATCGGATGAAGGCTATTTCTGCTGTGAATGCCATTTTGGATTTTGAGCCAGCCGCTGTGGAGTTGTTGGATAAGTCCGTGATTGACTTGGCGTTGACTAATTCGGCGACTAAAGCGATTTCGGGGTTTATTGAAGGTGCGCCCGATGGGTTGTTGATTGTAGAGTTTTATGGAGCAAGCAGAGCGCAATTAGACGAAAAGCATGAAGTATTTAAGACTTTTCTCCAGGAGCAAGGGATGGGGTATGCGTATCCTTTTTATCACCAAAATCCAGATGATAATATTTTTCAAAATATATGGGAAGTGCGTAAGCAAGGGCTTGGCTTATTATTAAGTATTCGGGATGATGCTAAGCCGCAGCCTTTCATTGAAGATGCTTGTGTGCCCGTTCCTGTGCTTGCGGATTATATTGGAGAAGTAGTTTCGTTTTGCGAAAGCATAAATACAAAAACCATTCTTTATGCCCATGCGAGTGTAGGTGTATTGCATGTACGACCTATACTCGACTTGCGTCAAAAAGAAGATATTGAAAAGTTTAAAACCATTTCTGCAAAGGTGTTAGAATTGGTGAAAAAATATGGCGGTTCTTGGTCTGGGGAGCATGGAGATGGCTTGGTAAGGAGTCCGCGGATACCCGAGTTTTATGGAGAAGAAATTTACCAAGATTTTGTTCGTATTAAAAATGTATTCGACCCGAAAAGGATTTTGAATCCTGGAAAGATTGTACATGCCGAGCCAATGGATCAAAATCTCAGGTATGGAGAAGATTATCAAGATCAAGAAGTGGATACTGTTTTTCATTATCGTAAAGAGTTGAGTTTTAGGAGCTTAGCGCACATGTGTAATGGTATTGGAGTGTGTCAGCGAACAGAAGATGGCGTGATGTGTCCTAGCTACAAGGCTTCTAGACGAGAGATGGACTCTACCCGTGCTCGTGCGAATGCTTTGAGATTGACTCTTTCTGGAGAGCTTGGGAAAGGAGATTTTACTTCCAAAGAATTAGAAATGGTATTGGATCTTTGCGTAAGCTGTAAGTCCTGCAAGACAGAGTGCCCAAGTAATGTCGATATTGCCAAAATGAAGAGCGAAGTCACCCAAAAGCGATATGATAAAAATGGCTTAGGCTTGCGCGAAAAATTAATATTAAAAAGTGATGCTTTCGCCAAAACATTTTCTGGTTGGTCGGCAGGGTTGGTTAATTGGGGACAGTCTCTTGGTGTGTTTAAAAAAATATTAGCATCGGTCGCTAAGATTGATGAGAGAAGAACGTTGCCGAAATATGCCAAATTCTCTTTGATTAAATGGTACAAAAAGAACTACGAAAAAGTAGAAAATCCCAAGGTGGTATTGTTTGCGGATACCTATATTAACTACCACGAGCCCCAAATTGGAATTGCCATCATCAAACTCTTAACTAAAATGAATTATGATGTGCAGTTGGTAGATGCAGGTGGCAGCAAACGTCCGCTAATCTCCAATGGTTTTTTGCGTAAGGCCAAAGCACATGGCGAAAAAATGGTGCAAGTATTGATGCCCTATTTGGAGCAAAAAACGCCAATCATTGTTTGTGAGCCCAGTGCCTATTCTGCTTTAAAGGAAGATATTCCAGATTTGTTAGATGATGAACAAGATGCCAAAAAACTGAGTAACCATGCGATTTCTTTAGAGCATTTTGTTGCAGATTGGTTGGTTGCACATCCTGATGTAAGCTTTCAATCAAAGCTCACCCATCATTATTTATTTGGGCACTGTCACAGCAAGGCGTTAGAAGGGATGGGGTATTTAGAGACCATCTTTGAGCGTGTAGAAGGAGACGCGGAGACTATCGATGCGGGTTGTTGTGGGATGGCAGGAGCTTTTGGTTTTGAGAAGGAGCATTTTGACTTTTCTAAACAGATTTTTGATAATGATCTAGGGCCTAAGTTGCAAAAGATACCCAAAACAGCTACCATCTTGGCAACAGGGTTTAGTTGCCGGGGGCAAATTGATGACTTTGGTGCGCAGGATGTGAAGCATTGGGTGGAGATTTTGGATGTCTGAGTGCTCCAAATATTGAGCGTCAGGTATTGATTGCTTTGTAAGTCATTTTTATCTAATATTAAGGCAAGTAAAAAAAAAGGTTAAGAAATATAGTCTATTAAAAATAAATGTTATAAATTGGGGCATAATTATCAGATTATCATTGATTTATTGCAACAATAGTGTTAAGGGTGTTTTTTACTAAAAACACCCTTTTGTGTCTGTTTTATCACGTAATTAGGCATGTATGTATCGTTGTTAATAATCATGTATCCCTTAAAATCGAATTAAACCCATCGCCTTAGCGCTGATTACTTTGAGAAGCAGTGTTGGGTTGATTATGGATTTTTTTGTAACGGCTTAGGTATCTGCATTTTTGTCATAAAATGCTTTTTTGCGCCTGTTTTTGTTATTTTTTTTTATTGCGTAGCGGTGCTACACTTCAAATAAAATTGCTTCAATATAAATAGAAGAGCCTATTTTTTGGCTAAAAATACGAGAGCCTAAACAATTACCATTTTTTTAACTAAAACAAACTTTTTATGAAAAGTAAAAACTTACTTGTTTTTCTGTTACTACTTTTTGTTGGTTCGTCGCTTTGGGCACAACAAACAGTCACAGGAAAAGTGATTGATGATGATGGGCAAGCCTTAATCGGTGCCAATATCATCGAGTCAGGTACCGCAAATGGTACGACAACAGATTTGGATGGAAATTATTCTATCCGTGTAGCGAATGATGCTAGTCTTGAGTTTTCGTTAGTTGGTTATAAAGACCAAGTGATTGCTGTGACTGGTTCAACATTAAATGTAACGCTGTCCGAAGGTGTTGAACTCGGGGAAATAGTGGTTACCGCACTAGGTATTTCGAGAGAGAAGAAAGGCCTAACTTATGCCGTTGATGAAGTCAGTGGCGATGAAGTAAACACCGTCAAGGATGCCAACGTAATCAATGCCCTTTCGGGAAAAACACCTGGCTTGACCATCAAGAAGGGGAGTGGTGGAGTCGGTGGCTCTACTAGAATCGTCTTACGTGGTAACAAATCAACTACGAATAACGACCCTTTGTACGTTATTGACGGTATTCCGATGACCAATAATCGGAGTGGACAAAACGCCAAAGTATTTGGGGGGAATATTGATAGTGGAGATGGTATCTCAAACATCAACCCTGATGATATCGAGTCTATTTCAGTCCTAAAAGGAGCTTCTGCGGCAGCATTGTATGGTAGCCAAGCCGCAAATGGAGTAATCCTAATTACTACCAAAAAAGGTGTAAAAGGAAAGCCAAAAGTAACGGTCTCTAGCAGCTATACTTCGGATAAAGCGATTCAGTTACCTGAATTGCAGTTTCGTTATGGACAAACAACTGCAGGAGATAAGTCAAGTTGGGGACCAAAGGGCACGTTTGACGACCATGTGTCAGGTTTCTTTAATAAGGGAAATACTTTTATCAATTCATTTAGCGTAAGCGGTGGCTCAGATAATGCGACATCTTATTTTTCTTATTCTAATACCAAAGCAAACGGTATTTTGCCTACCAATGAGCTGAATAGACACAATGTCGCTTTTAATCAATCGATGAGTTTCTTTGACAAGAAGCTTGAGTTACGCGGTTCTGTGAATTATATCAAGCAAGAAGTGAAAAATAGACCTGCTGGCGGATTATACTTTAATCCTTTGACGGGTTTGTACTTCTTGCCTAGGGGCTTGGATTTTAAGGACTATACAGATAATTATGAAGTCTATTCACAAGAGAGAAATCTGAATGTCCAAAATTGGCACGCTGATAACCATATCCAACAAAACCCTTGGTGGATTTTAAATAGAAACCAAAGTTTTAATAATCGGGATAGGTATATGACGACCTTGTCTGCAAGTTATAAGCTTATGGATGGTCTTAAACTTCAATTGCGGGGTAATTTAGACAAGACTTTTGATCATTTTACCAATGAAATATACGCTTCGACCCAGGGTACATTAGCCGACCCCAATGGACGTTTTAGAATGAATCGCATCAATAATACACAAGTATATGGAGATGCATTGTTGATGTACAACAAGCAAGTGAATTCAGATATTGCATTGGATGTGAATGTAGGGATGAGTCACACCTTAAACAACCAATATAGTTTTATCGTGGATTCTAAAGATGGCGGATTATCTTTTGCCAATGAGTTTTATATTCAGAATCTATTGAAGCCACTCTTGGGACGCTCTCTAAATGAGTACACCAACAGAGAAAAGAAGAATGCCGTTTTTGCTAGTGCACAAGTAGGCTACAAGAGTATGTTGTATTTTGATGTGACCGGTCGAAATGACTGGTCTTCGGCATTGCCTAATACAGCCTATTTTTATCCTTCTTTGGGTATGACGGCTATCTTTACAGAAATGATGGATTTGTCTTTCCTAGATTATGGAAAAATGCGCCTTTCTTATGCAAAAGTGGGTAATGCAGTTCCTGCATATTTGACCAATCCTAGAAGTCAGCGTGGTTATATCCAAAATGGAAACTTTATCGAGCCGAATACGGTCATCTATAATGATATTGAATTAGTGCCAGAAGAATCCGCTTCTTTGGAGTTTGGCTTAGACTTAAAGGCCATTAATAATAAGCTCGGATTCAATTTTACTTGGTACAAAACCAATACTACTAACCAGTTTATCAATATTAAGGCGCCTATAGGTAGTGGGGCTTCTTTCTGGTTGGTTAATGCTGGTGATATCGCCAATAAAGGAATAGAAATGGCTTTGTCGTATGATGTCCTAAAAAGTGATAAGTTAAGTTGGAATACTAGCTTTAATTATGCCAAAAATACGAATGAAGTCATTGAGTTGCACCCACGATTTGATAATCAAGAAGACGGGCCAGCTGCTTTCTACCTATCTAATGAAGCCGCCAATAGTTATGGTATGGTGCTTCAAAAAGGTGGAGCATTTGGAGATGTTTGGGGCGTAAAGTTTATGAGAAATGATGCAGGCAAAATCATGTTAGATACAGATGGTAAGCCTAGAAAAGAGCCAGGTTTAGGTTTTTTGGGTAATCCAAATCCTGATTTTGCGCTCGGATGGTCTAATAGTTTGAGTTATCAAGGAGTGTCTTTGAACTTTTTGATTGACGGAAGCTTTGGCGGCCAAGTACTATCTATCTCTAATGCATTGATGGATGAATTAGGAGTGACAGAAGCAACTGCTGCTGCACGTGATGCTGGGAAAGTCGAAATTGATGCAGTCGCCGCAGATGGTTCTGCTGTGAGTTCTATTGATCCCCAATTATACTATAGTGCCGTTTCGGGGCGTAATGGTATCACTGAAGCTTACTTGTATGATGCCACTAATATTCGTTTGAGAGAATTATCTCTAGGTTATAAGTTTCCTAATCGTGTGATGGGAACAGGCATAAAGCTAAGCTTAATCGGAAGAAACTTAATGTTCTTCAAAAACAATGCACCATTTGATCCAGATATTACGGCATCTACGGGTGTTGGTTTGCAAGGGGTTGACATTTTTAGTTTACCATCTACAAGAAGTTTTGGTGTAAACCTATCACTTGATTTTTAAATTTAAAACATGAAAAACATGACAATTAAATATAAGTTTCTCGGGTTTCTTTTGGTGTTTTTGACACTGACAATGATACCGACGGGATGTAATAAAGATTTTGAAGAGTATAATCAAAATCCAACGGCTTTGACCAACGATGATCTGAAAAAGGATTATCGGATTTTTGAGCCATTTAAAACCATGATTCGTGGTATTTATAAGCACACCCCACCTTGGCAGACTCAGTTGCAACAAAACTTAATCGGTGATGTGTATTCTGGTTATATGATGCCACCGACTCCCTTTGCAGGAAATTCTAACAATATGACCTACAACTTGGTAGATGGTTGGAATACATGGGCGTTTAATATTTCTTATGCCAATGTAATGTCTCCTGCTTCTTTTATCGAAAAGAACGGTAAAGATTTTCCAGAATTTTTGGCGTGGCTAAAAATAGTCAAAGTGGAAGGCATGCATCGTCTAGCGGATATGTTTGGACCTATTATGTATTCTCAATACGGTCAATTAGACGCTGATGGAGCAATTGCTTATGACTGTCTGCCTGATTTGTATGAGACTTTCTTTAGAGAGTTGGATGAAGGGATTGCTGGTTTGGAAGCTTTTCAGGCAACTGGCAAGCCTAGTCCTTTTGGGCGCTTTGACGAAGTCTATACTGGTGATATTGACAAATGGATAAAATTTGCCAATACGTTGCGCTTGAGACTAGCCATTAGAGTATCTAAAATAGATCCTGCTTTGGCCAAAACTCAAGGGGAGAAATCATTGACGCATCCTTTAGGCATCATAACGGTAAATGATGAAAACTTTACCGTTAAAAATGATATTGACCACCCTGTCAATACCATCAATACCGCTTGGAATGATGTTAGGATGGGGGCGCCAATGGAGTCTATCCTAGTAGGATATGAAGACCCTAGGTTGCCTAAGTTTTTTGAGCCTGCAACTCAAACTAATGTCGCAGGAGAGTACAAAGGTATTCGACAAGGAATTGATATTTCTTCTAAGGATACTTACATTGGCTTTTCTAAGATTGCTCCTTTAGGAAACGTACAGCTAATGGTGGCTGCCGAAGCGCAGTTCTTGGTGGCTGAAGCGGCTTTGCGTGGTTGGAATACAAATGGCGTTACGGCTCAACAGGCGTACGAAAATGCCGTACAGATTTCTTTTGACCAATATGGACTTGGTGATGCTTCCACTTACCTAAATGATGATACGAAGAAGGCACTGCCTTATGTTGATCCCAATAATGCAGCTAATAGTTTGCCTGCTGGAGATCCACACATTTCTACGATTACCGTAAAATGGAATGATGGGGATGATTTTGAAACCAAATTGGAGCGTATCATCACTCAAAAATGGATTGCGATGTTTCCTGATGGTCAAGAAGCTTGGTCGGAATATCGACGTACGGGTTATCCCAAATTATTTCCTGTAATGGTGAATAATAGTGGTGGCGAAATTGATACTGAAGCAGGCATTAAGCGTGTGAAGTATATTTCTGGTGAATATTCACTGAACCCTAAAGGCGTTAAGTCTGGTGTCGATTGCTTAGGCGGTCCTGATACTGGTGGCACTCCACTTTGGTGGGATGTGGACTAATTAAAACGTTCTATTGATTAGAAAAATAGCAGACACTTTTCGGAGTGTCTGCTATTTTCTTTTTAACTTGGGGCTTCAGCAGTAACTAAACTAATGACCATGAAATTTAACTTTTCTCTTTTCTTTATTGTCGTGCTGTTTTGGGGTTGTTCGACCACAAAATCTATGACTTATAATCAGGCTCCGAAGTATAATATTATCCCATATCCTGCTGAGCTGCTTGCGCAAAAAGGCTTCTTTCGCGTAAGCAAAAATGTGTCGATGGTTATACCTGATGATAATCCAGAGTTAAAAGCTAACGCCGATTACCTAAATGTTTTTGTGAAGGAAAAATTCGGCTATACGCTAAAACAATCTTTTTATGCAAAAGGAACAAAGCTTAATGCTAGCTCGCTGATAAGTTTTATTAAGCTAAAGTCTATCGTTCAGCCAGAAGGATATCAACTAGTAATATCACAAGATGGAGTTAAGATATTTTTTGCGGAAGCGAAAGGACAATTTTATGCCATTCAAACCCTTCTTCAATTGTTTCAGGGAGAGACCAGTTATTTGCCCGCAGTGACAATTAAAGATGCTCCAAGATACGCCTATCGTGGTATGCACTTGGATGTTGCTCGGCATTTTTTTTCAGTAAGTTTTATTAAAAAATACATCGACTATCTAGCTAAATATAAATATAATAATTTTCATTGGCATCTGACCGAAGATCAAGGTTGGCGCATTGAAATCAAAAAATACCCCAAATTGCAGACAGTGGCAGCCTTTCGGGACGAAACACTTGTTGGGCATTATAGTGACCAGCCCCACCAGTTTGATGGCCAGAAATATGGTGGGTATTATACACAAGACGAGATTAGGGATGTTGTCGCTTACGCTAAAAAACGATACATTAATATTATTCCCGAAATCGAAATGCCAGGGCACGCTCAAGCGGCTATTGCCGCCTATCCGGAGTTGGGCTGCACAGAGAAAGCCGTCAAGGTGGCGACCAAATGGGGTGTTTTTGAAGATGTCTATTGTCCGAATGAGCAAACCTTTCAATTTTTGGAAGACGTTTTGACGGAAGTCATGGATTTATTCCCTTCCAAATACATTCATATAGGTGGGGATGAATGCCCCAAAAAACAATGGAAGGAGAGTCCCTTTTGTCAAGAATTAATGAAAAAAAATCAGCTCAAAGATGAGCACGAATTGCAATCTTATTTCATTCAGCGAATGGAAAAATTTATTAATTCTAAAGGTAGGCAGATTATCGGTTGGGACGAAATATTGGAGGGCGGGCTTGCACCAAACGCAACCGTCATGTCATGGCGTGGGATGAAAGGTGGGATCGATGCCGCCAAACAAAACCATGATGTTATTATGACGCCAGGTTCTCATTGTTATTTTGATCATTATCAATCTACGTATTCCGATGAGCCTTTGGCGATAGGAGGATTTACATCCTTGGAAAAGGTTTATTCTTTCGAGCCAACTCCAATGATGCTTTCGCAAAAAGAAGCCAGACATATTATCGGTGCACAAGCTAATGTCTGGACAGAATACATGAAAACACCAGAAAAAGTAGAGTATATGATTTTTCCAAGGATGATGGCGTTGGCGGAAGTTGTTTGGTCACCAAAAGGAAAACGAAATTTTAAAAATTTTGTCGCAAGACTGGAGCCACAGCTTGCTCAATTAAAAAAAGAAGGCGCTAACCCTGCCAATCATCTTTTTGATGTTAAAGCCAAAATATTTTCGGGAGACGGGGTTAAAGTAGAATTGAGTACGGACGCTCCATCTCCTACCATTCGTTATACGATGAGTGGGGATGTGAATGCCGCAAGTTCAGTAGTCAATACTAAAGTGGCCATCGAGAATTCAGGCACTTTGAGAGCGGCATCATTTGTTAACGGGCAACAAGTGGGGCATGCTGTCTCTATTCAGTTTCAGATGCACAAAGCCGCTGGAAAGACTATAGAATTAATAAATAATCCTAGTCCCAAGTATAATTCGGGTGGAAATAACGCCATCTTCAACGGTGTTTTAGGGAGTGATGCCCGATATGGAGACAAAGAGTGGTTAGGCTGGGAAGGTGAAGACTGTGCCGCCATTATTGATTTTGGGCAAGCAACCACTTGCCAATCGTTAAAACTTCGTTTTTTTAATGGTAAAGGGCAATGGATTTATCCGCCCCAATCGGTGGATGTTTTTAGGTCAGAAGATGGGCGGCATTTTACGAAAGTGAAAAACTTTAAAGTGCCTGATGGGCGGCAACGAGTGATTACGGCTGATTTTAATTTTGGGATTGTCACTGCGAAATACCTAAAAATACATATCCATCGACATGGTATTATTGAAGCTGGTCGGCAAGGTGGCGGGCATGAAGCTTGGTTGTTTGTGGATGAGATTGTGGTGGAGTGACGCTAGCGCCTGTTTACCGCCTGCTAAAGCAGACGGTAAACAAGTGTTAGCGTTTCGATTCTCTCTTGTATGAGCCACAAAATGTTTTTAAAAAGAGAATAATTGAAATTATTTGTGTATTTTTGCTGGGGTTGATTAAAATTCAACAAAAATTAACTTAAAAGTTAAATAATTCTTGCAACTAAAATAAAAAATGAATACATTTGTACTTGAGAAATGGGATGACGAAGGTAAACAATGCACCTTTTACACGGTAAGATGGGATGATAGCGCAAGGAGTGAAACGGATAATTTTTTTGATAAATATGAAAATCATTCGACTCTTGTAGTGCATGTACAAGAATTATTGTCCCTAATTCTTGATCAAATAGGTGACAATCACGGTGCTAAAGATGCTTTTTTTAATCGTAAAGAAAACGAAGTTGATGGGCTACCACCAAAGGGTAGGGTTTTGGGGTTATATTTTCCGAGTTTTCCATTGAGATTATATGCCTTGAAAATTACAGAACATTTAGTCATACTGTTTAACGGTGGTATCAAAGATAGCGCAACAAATCAGAAAAGCAGCTTGCACCTACATTGGCGAGAAGCTTGTCAGTTTGCCAAGAAAATTGATGCAGCCATTCGTAATAGTGAGATAATTGTTGATGAAAACAATTGGGAACTAAAACCGTATGACAATACAAAAGAAATAGTACTTTAAACTGAAAGTAATGAGAAGCAAGATCGCACAAAGAATATTGGACAAGACGCCATCCGAAGTGAAGATATTCGTTAGGATGTATGCGGATGTTGTCATACGAGTCAATGAATTGATTGAGAAAAAAGGGATTACTAAAAAAGAACTTGCAGAAGGAATGAACAAAAAGCCTTCAGAGATTAGCAAGTGGCTCAATGGGACGCATAATTTTACCTTAAAATCACTTGCCAAGTTGGAAGCGGAGTTAGGAGAACCGATCATTCAAATCCCAAATTCCTTTGCCTTTCAACAGAAGACTAAGCACATTCAGTTAGCTTATAGAATTGCTAAGCCATCAAAATTAGGTTTTTTTGTCTGTGGCAAGTCTCAATCTAGCACGAAAACAGCTCTCCCAGCATGAAGCAAAAGGACGGAATACTTGATCCCCAAAAAATACACATCTTAGATTATAGTGTTTTAAAAGGCTCTATTGAGACTCCTTTGGGTTTTGATCCAACATTGGTTGATGGATACGAATCTAATGTTAGTTTTGATATGAGTTTTAACATTGATGAGAATTTGGCCAAAGCAGATATTCAAGTTAAGGTCCAATCTAAGAGTAGTAATGGACAGCAGGTAGAGACAGAAGGCTTCTTTCATTTGGTCTTTGTTTTTATGATAGAAAACTTAATAGATTTAGTTAATGTAATCGACAAAAAAGAAGCGCACCTTGATATAAACCCAGATTTAGGTAATGCCTTGGGATCTGTTACCTATTCTACCACTCGTGGTGTTTTGATGACGCGCTTTCAGGGCACAGCACTTAGTGGGTTTATTATGCCCGTTATTAATCCTAATTCACTTCTTTGACTGGACTGGATTAAGGACATGATTCAAAAATTAGTACGAAGTTCTTGGTCCATGGTGCTATCTTGCGGTTATCGTTCAAACACAATTACATGCCCATTGTTAACGCCCACTAAGACCCGATTGCCACTTACACAAATCTGACGAGCATCTCCAGAAGTATAAAAACCAGTATCAGATCTTGTTAAAACACGAAATTGACCATCTTTTAGGCTCAATGCTAGACCTTCGGAAGCATCATAACGCACGGTTTCTACTTCGGTATGATAGAGATTGCCTGCAAGCAGAATTTCGTCCAACCCATCATCATCCAAGTCTATAAAACCAAATCCCATAATAGGCGATACTTGCGCTTCGATGGGTAGTGGGTGGACTTTGAACTGGCCATTTCCTAGATTCTCTATGTAGGCAGACTCTAAGATGTCTGTTTCATAATGGAGTGCTTTTTGTAGATTTTCGGATCCATAGATGTCTGCCAGCTTGGCTTCCGCAAAAGATTGGAAGGTGGGAAATTTGTCTTTGATAAAAGGCATTTGTTGAGACGAACATTCTTTGCCACGAGCAGGTACTAAGTTGCCATGGTACGCCTTTGTTAGGACGATGTCATAAGTACCGTTATGGTCAAAATCATCGCAATAGACTTGGATGTTCTTTTTGCCGTTGGCTTTATATTTGGCATTTAGTCCTAGATTGCCCGTGAAAAAATCCATGTCGCCATCGTTGTCTATGTCTTTTGCCGCAAGGCTAAACCACCAGCCCCGAGTATGTTGGAGAGAAGGAATGTCTTTCTTTTGAAGTTTACCTTTTATATTTTCAAAGATGGTGATGGGCATCCATTCGCCAACTAAAATTAAGTCTTTATCACCATCTGAATCATAATCCACAAATTCAGCACCAGAAACCATACCTATATGAGCCAAGTCAGGGGCGATGTGCGTTGTTTTGTTGGAAAAGTGCCCGTTTTCATTGATTAGAATGGCTGATTCTGGCGGGTAAGGATATTGGTCAGGAATGACGCGACCACCTACAAATAAATCCAAATCCCCATCGCCATCAATATCGGCAGCCGTTACGCACTGTCCGCTAAAGGTCATTTTGGGCAAGTTAGGGCTTCGGGAAAAATGCCCTTTCCCGTCATTAAGATACAGGCGGTCTTGGAGCATCGGGCTCTTTTGTGGAAATTCTGCGCTGCCACTGACCACGTACAAGTCTTGGTCCTGATCCCCGTCCGCGTCAAAAAAGATAGCACCCAAATCTTCATAAGCTTTGTCCTTTTCAAAGGCGGCGATTTCTTCCTTTTGGTAGAAAGGGATTTTTCTAGTTGTCTTTTTGTTTGTATATAAGACACCCGCTTGTCCAGCGGCACCACCTATGAAAATATCTTCTTTACCATCTCCATCGATATCTGCTTGCGCAAAAAAAGGTCCATTGTGGGATTCGCTGTGGGGCAATAAAATTTGCTTTTGGAAGTCGTCAAATTCTTTCTCTTGGTGTCTGAAATGAATGTTATGTTGTTTGGGCATTTTGTATTTTAAGTAGGCATATCCTTTTGTAGTAGGGGTTCGTGTTTTCTTTGTTTTAGTGGATTTGGGTGAGTCGTTGTAAATAATATTAAGAATTTGATTAGGCTTTATGTTGGTGAGTTTAGTTTGTTGTTCGTTGTTCCAATTGATTAAGATGGAGTCCACTTTGTCAGCGTCTCCTAGTCCAAAATTTAGAATAGGTTGGACAGCCGAGAGATAGCCACGGCTTGTATATAATTGTTGATATTGTTTTTGGTCTTGCGCCCAAATTGTTACTTTGGAGCCCAGTGCCATTGAGTTTGAAGGGGCGCCTTTTAGTCGTAATTGGATGAAGTTATTCGCATTATTATTTTGGTAGATCTGCGCTAAGTCGTTGATATTGTTTATGATAAGGTCAAGGTCTCCATCATTGTCAAGGTCGGCATAGGCGGCGCCATTGGATTGCGTTTTTGTCGAAAGTCCCCAATCTTGAGCGGCATTTTTAAATTGCAAATGGCCTGTGTTCCAAAAAGCATAGTTTGATACTTTGCTGGAAGGCAACATGTTGATGGCTTCGTCTAGGGTCATTTTTATGCCGCTAGAAATTCGTTTTTTGATGTTTTGGCGAAAGTCTTGATTGTCTAATTCTTTTAAAATTCCATTGGTAATAAAAATATCTTTGAAACCATCATTATCTAAGTCTGCAATCAGTGGCGCCCAGCTCCAGTCGGTTTTGGAGATGCCCGCCAGTTGGGCGATTTCGCTAAAGCCTTGGGGTTGGTTTAATTGTAGTGTATTGAGCATGTATTGGTAATGGTAGCCGCTATTTACAACGCGATGAAAGTTTTCGGTACTCATGGAAGGCATATTGGCTTTACTCTTGATGTGGTCTTCAGGAACCATTTCAAGTGTGATCAAATCAGGTCGTAAATCATTATTAATATCTGCAAAATCAGAGCCCATACTATTTTGGGAAGTATGCTGCATGTAATAGCCATTCCTGTCATGAAAAGTGCCATTTTTATTATTGATGTACAAAAAATCGGGCTCCAAAAAATCATTGCAAACATAGATGTCATCCCATCCGTCTCCATTAAAGTCTCCGATGGATGCACTTAAGCCCCAAGTTTTGTTTTGAATTTTGGCAGCTTTGCTTACATCCGTAAAATATTGCCCATCATTGCGATATAATTTGTCAGAATCGAAGGGAGTGATTTGCTTTTGGAGCTCTGGCTCTATGATGGTATTGTTTTGAAAATCAGCTCGGTGATTGACCAGGTACATATCTAAATCCCCATCTTTATCATAGTCAAAAAAATAGGCCTGTGTACCAAAACCAGGGTCATTGAGCTTCCATTTGGCGGCTTCTTCTTTAAAGGTATTATTTTTTTGGTTGATGAAAAGCTTATTTTCACGCAAGTGATCATCCCGCAAAGCTCCTGATTTGCAGACATAAATATCTAGCCACCCATCATTATTGATGTCCACGATGGTGACACCCGTAGTCCATCCTGCTTTGTCCGCAACACCCGCCGCATCTGTGATGTCATTGAATTTGAATTCTCCAAGATTTTGGTACAATTTATTGGATTGCTGGTTAGCGGAGAAGTAAATATCGGCTAGCCCATCATTATTAAAATCCCCCACTGCTACGCCACCACCGTTATAGATGTACGAGTAATTAAGGAAGTTGAAATACAGGTCTTCTTTGATGTCATTCCGAAATTGAACCCCCGAGCGAGTGGATGGAATCGAAGAGAAAAGGGTAGATGTCGTTTTAGATTTGACGATAGATTGGGATTTATCTGACTTTTTGCATCCAAAAACCAATATAAAAGAAGCGATAAAAAAAGGAATGATGCGATTCATAGCAAGATGTTTGGGTAAAATTAGTGATTTTTTCCTTTTTGGAAGAGAAGGGCAGCCACAAATCTCAATCAAAAATAAAAGCCTATCTTTGCGCCAATGAAAAAACTACTACAATATTTTCCAGAGTTGACGGAGACGCAGCAGGAATTATTTGCTCAATTTATGCCTTTGTTTAAGGAGTGGAATGACCAAATCAATATGGTTTCCCGCAAGGATATAGATAATCTTGAAGTACGGCACGTGCTACACTCCTTGGCAATAGCGAAGTTTATGCCTTTTCAGGCGGGGGCAACCATCATGGATTTGGGGACAGGCGGTGGTTTCCCAGGGATTCCACTTGCGATTCTTTTTCCGGCAACGGAATTTGTCTTAATAGATAGTCGCGGTAAAAAAATCATGGTGGTGCAGGAGATTGTCCAAAAATTAGGGCTGACCAATGTAAGAGCCATTCACGGAAGGGCAGAAGAAACGAAGGTGCAATGCGATTTTGTGGTGACTAGAGCGGTGGCGAAGATGGAGAAAATCTTCAATTGGACACGCCGTCACCTGAAGCGCAAACACAGCCATATCTATCCCAACGGAATCATCGCGCTGAAAGGTGGCGATATCAAGGCAGAGATGAAGGAAGTGCCTGGTAAACCCTATTGGGAAATGGTGCCAATACGTGAATATTTCGATGAAGTGGAGTTTGAAGATAAGAAAGTTGTATATTTGCAGAAGTAATTATTGACCGTAAATGTAGTGTGTACAGAAAATGAAAGGAACGAAGAAGCAATTTTCAAAAGAAGCATTTAAATCTATGCGCCAAACTGGTGCCATTACAGCTACGTCTAAGTATTCTGTTAGAAAAATGCTTTCGGTTATTGACTTTCAAAAACCGCTAGTAATTGTTGAGTTAGGTGTCGGTAATGGTGTCGTTACCGAAAAATTGATTAAGCGATTAGGGAAGGATTCTCGTTTGATTGCCCTAGAAATCAATGAAAATCTATATAATCTAGCCAAGGATAATTTGCCGATAGATGAGCGAGTTAGTTTGCATCGGCATTCTGCCTTTGAAATTGACAATTTGTTGGATGATTTGGGTGTTGGTGAAGTGGATTATTTTATTTCTACACTGCCGTTGACGATGTTTTCTAAGGAGGACAATAAGCGTTTGATGACCAAAATGTGTTATTATCTGAAGCCTTCCGGAAAATATGTCCAAATCCAATATAGCCCACTCAAATACCCCATGGTACGGCGTTATTTTCCTAATGTAAAGGTGAGTCTCGTGCTGGCGAATATACCGCCTGCTATTGTTTATTTTTGTTCGGTTTGAGAAACCTTGCCAAGCTAAAGCTCTAGCGCAAGAAATGCCAAGCAGGAAGATTAAAACTGGGGTTTCTTAAACCTTGGTTGATTTGTTCAATTGTTACGGTGATGTTTATTGGAGCCAATACTTGAATTGGCTCTACGTGCTTCGTGTTGGAGCCAATACCTGAATTGGCTCTACGGTGATACAATAAAAAAAACTACCCCACAAAGTCAATTGGGGGTAGTGGCCTTTGCAGGCAGAAAAGCGTAGGAACTTTTTCTCTTATGTCGCTGGGCTATTGGTCGAACTCATCCAAGTGTAAGGTCTCGATAATGGAGACTAGTTTTTGAGCATATTTTTTGTCGGTTGCATATCCAGCTTTGCGCAAGCCAAAAGCCCATTTTTTGTAGTCCTTGCCATATTTTCGGAGATGGCGGTATCTCTTGCCCATAAGGAGCTTGCTATGAGCTCGATAACTCTGCCAAGCACTTTTGTAGATTCGGAAAAAATCCTTGTGGCTGTCATCGGTAAAATTGGAGCAATGTCCTTTTTTGCACTTGCGTGAAAAACACTTCATCCCAAAGTGATTTTTATTTTTGCGACTTAGCTTACTACCGCCGGCATCGCTTTCTAACAGGCCTTGTGCCAAAGTGATGCTGGCAGGAATCCCATATTTATCCATTTCGGCTCTAGCTACTTTGGCATAACGACGCACATAATTTTCACAAATTTTATTGTTGATGGCTTTCATGGAAGGGGTGACATCCTTTCGATATTCTAGGTCTTTGTTGACCAAAAAGGCAATATTCGCAAAGCGATTATTCTTCTTCGGGTTGGTTAAATTGTAGCCTTTGGCCACCCGATCGACATTGCCCCAAGTGGATATTCTTGTGGTTGTTTCTTCGGTAAAGAAGCCGTCTCTAGGGCTTTCCAATAAAACCGGCCCTATGCCAGATTGTAATTCATGGCGCGCGTTCGGCATTCGGTTGGCGGAAGACGACATGTAAATGGTGAATAAAATCAAGACCAACCAATCTCTTTCGAAGCCGTTCCTAATCGCCTTTCTCAATTGGTGAATTGATTGAAAATTCATAATAGTGTAAGTTAATGGTTTGTGATTTTAATGTGGTAGGGTGATGCGCTTTCGCAATTCCTAATCACATTGACAATGCAAACTTAAAACAAAATGTTTGAATTTGCAAATATTCAAACAAAATGTTTAAAACTATTTTGTAAGGTTGATAGTATTCTTTGTCTAACTGATTGAAAGTCAGAATCTTATATTAGTTTGTATGATTGTAGTATATTTTTGGGGTGTGGAAAACCCGTATAACGTGTAGCGGTGTAGCGGGTGTAGCGGGTGTAACGGGTGTAACGGGTGTAGCGGGTGTAACGGGTGTAGTGGGTGTAACGGGTGTAGTGGGTGTAGCGGGTGTAACGGGTGTAGCGGGTTTAACGGGTGTAGCGGGTGTAACGGGTGTAGCGGGTGTAGCGGGTGTAGCGGGTGTAACGGGTGTAACGGTATGACGGGTGTAACGGGTGTAACGGTGTGACG
>CAMZKG010000076.1 GCA_947311105.1 uncultured Saprospiraceae bacterium | reverse complement strand
TTGAGAGTTGAATACGTCGTAGGAGTAAGCCGCTGCGGCAGCACCAAAGACCAACAGCGACGAAGGAGCGCACCAAAGACCAACAGCGAGCATAGCGAGCGCACCAACAGCGACGAAGGAGCGCACAATCATTTAACAAAAGCCCCTATCTCATTACTCCACAGCTTTTTATCCACATCTAAATAATTTTCATGGGCAGCGTTTGGGAAGGAGACTAGTTTCTTTTTTGCCGTAAGGTGACTATAAATTCTATCAATTTCGGAGCGACTTACTTTATCATCTTTCTCGCCATACATCAACAAGGTAGGACAATCAATACCTTTCGCATAGACATCAGGATTGTGGCTAAAAGCCCAAAAACCATTTTGGATGCCGCCCCAAAACACGAGTAAATCAGCCATAGGAAAACTAGGTAATCCCATATTGTGAAAACGAGATTTTACCGTTTCGCGCATCGTTCCGAAAGGACATTCTAAGATGATACCAGAAGGTTTTAGGTGAAAATCATTAACCGCTTTTAGAATGGCAACCGCCCCCATTGACGTACCGTAGAGATAAATATTTTTTTTCTTTTGCTTTTTTAATTTATCGTAGCAGGATTTTACTTGCTCAGCTTCAAAGTAGCCAATGGTCGTCTGGTTACCGTCCGAACCACCCGAGCCCATAAAATCTACTAACAGGGTATTATATCCCAAATTCATAAAGACATCCGCTTGCTTCAACAAGGCAGATTTGTCGCTAGCATAGCCATGAAAAAGAATGACAGTACCCTTCGGATTCAATTGGCGGATACTCCAACATTCTATGGTTTTATTACTTTGAATTAAAATCGTCTCATAAAATCTTTTTGGCCATTCTTGATTCGCCGGTCTAGGATTGTTTACGCCAAAAAAGATCGTACTCAGCTTGGTTGCCAAGGACAGCGAAGCAGGAGTTTTTGTCCGTGCTTCCCTGGTGTCAGAGAAATGGGTAAATCTATAAGCATGAAAATAAGCAACCAAATTCATCAACAAAAACATGATAAAAATAGAACGTTTAATCCGTCGTATGCGTTTTTTTCGTTTTTGCCTTTTCAAGACTTTTATTCTTTTATCTAGCATGTGAAGATATTTGGGGGTGGTGGCAAAGGTAGTAAACTAATGCTTCAAAACATGAAAATCATCAAAATAAGTAACGGCATCAGCTTTTGTCCAAAGTCCTACTTTTCCAGCTTTCGCAAAAGTATCATCTTGCACTCTAAATAGCTCATTATCATTGAGATAGACAATAAAAAGGTTCGCTTTTACATCTAATTTAAGGTTATTCCAACCATTGCCCAAGGTAGGTACTTCGACGCCGTAGGTACGCCCTTTGCCCATGATGGGTAAGTCCGTTCTTTTGCCATTTTTCACTTTATAAAGGACGATGTTATCTTCCAAAGGATTGGCTCTTACCACATAATAATTGTCTTTGTCGGTCCATCTCCATATAAACCCACCACCTTGATCCATCCGCCCATCAACACCTTTTATTTTGACTTCAAGCACGACATCTGCGGCAACAAAAGCATCAAAAACGATATCGTTAAAATGATAATTAGGATGGTCGTGTGACAATTGAGCAAGGACTTTGTTGCCATTGTCATCAATAACTTGCCAATCTGTGTGCCGGCCCCTACCCGTAAATGCTTGTGACCAATTTTTGGGAAGTTTTCCTACATTTTCTCCTTCAAAGTCGAAGGAAAGGTCTTGCGATAAAATAGGAATAGTGGATACTTTTTGTATTTTTATTGGGAGCTCAGTATGCTGACTTACATTTGTCTTTGCGCCATTGCAGCTAAAGAATGAGAAAGAGACAAATAGCAGAATTAGGATATTTTTCATTTTTCTTTGTTTTTGAGTAATTAGATTGGTATTCTCCTAAACGCAAGGTACAACAAAACTAATATTCAAGAAAATATTGGACATATTCGTTGTCAGATTTTTTTATTTCTTCTACTGTACCGTAAGCAGCGACCCGTCCTTCCTGTACTACCACCACCTGGTCAGCAATGGTAAAAGCTTCTCGATGGTCGTGTGTCACATAAACGATGGTCATCTCAAAATCTTGTTTTAATCTATTGATATAATCGAGTAGTTTGCGTTTTAATTTGACATCTAAATCAGACAAAGGCTCATCCATCAATAAAATTTTGGGGCGCAATACCAAAGAGCGTGCGATAGCCACCATTTGCTTTTGCCCGCCTGAGAGTTGGTGTGGATATTTTTTTTGATGCTTGCGCAAATCGAAGAAGTCTAACATTTCGGAAACGGTGTGTTTGACATTTGGGCGTTTCTTTTGTTGGAGTCCAAAAGCGATATTTTCATATACCGTAAAATGAGGCCATAACGCCAAGTCTTGAAAGACAAAACCGATGCTACGTTCCGCAGGTGGTATTCGTAATACTCCATTTTCTGTCGCGACCACATTGTTAATTTCTATTTGTCCGCTGGTAGGAATTTCCAAGCCAGCGATAAGCCGCAAAATCGTACTTTTACCGCATCCCGAGCTACCTAAAAAACAGGTTAGTTGGTTGCTAAAAATATCTAAATCTAAGTCATAAACAACTGATTTAGAGTCATATGCGTGGCTAATATTTTTAAATTTAATCATACCTTTTTTCCCTTTTAGACGCTATCCAATACGCCAACCCATAAATACCTAGAACACCAATTAAACTTACTGCCAAGACCACCAACACCATTGCACTGGTCAAAAAATCTGACGCATTAGCCATCAATGTAAACACTTTAATTGGCATTATTTCAGTACCAGGCGGATACAACATGATCGTTGTCCCTAACTCACCCAAACACAAAATAAAACCTACTAAAAAGGCTGTAAAAATACTCGGCATCAGTATAGGAAAAACAATTTTGCGCAAGCGCAGCCAGTAATTGACGCCCACTATTTCGGCAGATTCAATTAATGATTTTGGAATTTGGCGTACAGAATTTTTGATAATTTTGGCAGCGATGAAGGCAAATTTACCTGTATAACCAATCACAATTATCGCATCACTAGAATAGATAAAATTCAAGGCAGGATGATTGTAAAATTGAATTAAACTAACACCCAAAATCGTCGATGGTATAGCAAAAAGTATTAACAACATCCCGTCAAAATAATCTTGATATCTTCTCCTACCCTGCCCCAAATACCCCAATGCTGCGACAACACCCACCAAGGTAAGCAGCAAAGCTCCTACAAAGGCTAATGTAATCGAGTTAAGAAAACTATGTCTGAGTAAATTAAATGATTTTAAAAATACGGCTGTACCACCTTGTGCGGCTTGCGCAAAAAGTACCACAATAGGCAAACCTACCGAAATCACCAACCAAGCCATCACTATCCACAATCCTAGTTTTGTGGACGATTGATAGACCTTTTGTTTAACGCCCTTTGTCCCTATCGAAAAGAATGGCGCTTCTGCCAAATACTGCCTTTCGGCAAACAACAAAGCAATACAAATCACTACCAACAAAAGGGATTGAAAGATGGCCAAGCTGTGATTATAAAAAGCCGAAAATTGTGTGAAAATTTCTGTGGTAAATACTTTTACTCCAAAATAAGCTGGAACCGAAAATTCTGAAATACTAAAGATAAAGACCAGTACCAAGGAGCTTATCAATGCGGGCTTAATCAAAGGCAATATTATCTTCCAAAACACTTCTTTGTAACTGGTCAGCATCAAGCCAGACTCTTCAAGACTTGCATCTATATTGGACAGCCCACTTCCGATAATCAACACCGACAAAGGAACAAATATCATCGTCAACACGCCTATCATCCCTACGTAAGAAATCCAACTGGAACTTAGACCAAGAATTAAAAACAAATCACGCCAGGCTACAGCTAATATGTAGGGAGAAACAAACAGGGGAATTAATAATATTATCTTTAAAACAGATTTAAATTGAATATCGGTTTTATACAAAAAAAAGGCAAGAACAACTCCGATTACAGTAGATAAAGCACTTATAATCAATGAGATAAGACCACTGCGCATCAACAAGCCAAAGAGTTTGCCATCCAATAAACCAAGGTCTTTTTTCCACGCCCCAATAGTCATCCCAAAAGTATAAATCAATGGCAAGCCAACAAAGATAAAGACGCTCCAAAAAATAATATTAAAGCTTAATTTATGGTCTAATTCTCGACCCATGATTTTAGATAATTTTGTATTTCTTGGAGTTTGTTGGCTGTTTCTTCATAATTGATTTGCATGGGCACAATGGCATCTAACGACGGTACATCCTTAGGGATAAGCACATTTTTATGCAAGGGCATTTGGGCGCAAGACTTGGCTAATTTGGCTTCGGTTTTGCTGCTCAACAGATAGTCGATTAGTTTTTTCCCATTGGCTTCATTAGGAGCTCGATAAATTAAATTAACGGTATTAGGCATTATTAAACTCCCCAACCCTACTTGATCCAAAAACACCACACCCACATTAGCGCCTTCTTGGACGGCTTCATGGGCATCGTCAGTATCCGTTAGCCCACAAGCTATTTCTCCTTTGACGACCCGTTTTTTGACATCTCCGTTACTGGTGGCAATGACGACCTTATTTTTCTTTAAGCTACTCAAAAAAAGCTTTGCCCGCTCATAACCAAGTGATGAAAACAAAGCCGCAAATTGAAAAGTTGTCGTACCAAAAAGTGGATTGGCAATGGCGACTTTCCCTTTATACTTTTCATTGCCCAAATCGAAAATAGACTTTGGCACATCGTCATCGGTCAATAAATTTTTGTTGTAAATCAATACCCTAGCCCTAGCAGAAAAGCCCGTCCAATGCCCTTCCGAATCTTTAAATATCGGGCTAATATCTTGGGCTAACGCTGAATGATAACTTGCCGTCACCCCCCGTTGTTTTAAGACAATCGTCCGAATGGGATCACCGCTCCAAAAGACATCTGCCTGCGGGTTATTTTTTTCCGCAAGGAGTCGATTAAGTACACCAGTGGATTTGGTTTCTTCGGTGTCATAAACCGCTTTAACTTTAATGCCCGTTTCTTGTTCGAAATCCTTCAATATAGGCTCAGAAAAAACTTGGTCCACACTAGTGTAAATGACAACTTCATTCTTAGTCTTACCACAACTGGATAGTAGCATCAAAAGCACTACACTCCATAGGATTGATATATGTTTCATTTTTCAAAATTTAATCGTTCAAAATCGCCACTACTCGTGCAGGAGCAGCCGAAGCCCCAACTATTTTTAAGGGAAAAACCGCCACTTTGAAGCCCGTAACTGGTAGGGCATCCAAATTAACAAGCTGCTCCATATGCCAATATTCTTTTTCTTTTCCCACTAGATGTGCTTCCCAAAACAACTCGGAATTATCTGTTTTCTTGGCCTGCTCTATCATATAATGCAAAGGCAAATCCCAACCCCACGAATCTATACCCATCACCTTTATCCCCTTGTCTATCAACCAGTTAGTTGCTTCGGCGCTCATTCCTGTTCCTTTTTTATGGAAGTCCTTGGTCCCATTATAGATGTCTCGCCCCGTCTTAATCAACACAATCATCCCCGACCTAATCACCAAGTTTTTTTCCGCAAGGAACTGCTCCATATCCTGCACCGTAATCGCATCAAAATCAGCCTTATGAGTCATGTCTATCACGATACCATCCGCAAAGCCTAATTCCAAAGGCATCTCATCAATCGTCTTGGCTTTTTGTCCATTAGTGGTCGTAGCATAATGCCACGGCGCATCAATATGAGTCGTCGAATGGACGCCCATTTTTTGTATCGTATCATCCGCCCACCCCACAAATCCTTTCGGAAAATACTTAAACGGCAAACCTAAAATCCGCAATAACCATTTGGCTTTGGCATGCGGCTTGTGCTTGATTTTTACTTTCATAAACCATGGGTCATCCGCATTGTATTGAATCGGCTTGGATAGGTCAATTATTTTCATTCTTATCCTTTTGCGCTAAGGTACAAAAAGCTGGTTGTAATTAGCAATGGTTAGGTAAAAAAACAATACTCCGACGTAGCCTGCCACGCATCCAACGTCTTCCTTGATTAAGGCAAAATTTGAAGCTGCTTGAATAAAAAGAAATTACTTCCAAAAATCTTCAAATTTCACCTTACTCAGCGTCAGAAGTTTCTACCGTGACCCGCTACGCCTACGTATTTACACAACAAACCTTCTTAGCCCATAGCTTCGCTATGGGTTAAGAAGGGAACCCCCTACGGTCCCTACGGGGTTTTAGGTACATTTTTTTCAACTTCACTTCAGGCAATAACTTCTATTTAAGGCTAATTACTCTAACGGACGAAAACCTATCAAGCAGGATAAATTAAGTCTGCTAATCGTTGAGACGCACCTGCATTACCGAGCATCTGTTTCAAACGCTGATAATTGGCGTTTATCTTAGGTTGATTATCCGTATCCAAAATAATAGATAATTCCTGTATCAAGTTTTTGGTATTTAATTCATTTTGGATGAGCTCCTTGACCATTTCTTCGTCTGCGATTAAATTGACCAAGGAGATATAATCCACTTTAACAAGTCGTTTGGCAATGGCATAAGAGATGGCACTTCCTTTGTAACACACCACTTGGGGCACTTCAAATAAAGCCGCTTCCAAAGTCGCCGTTCCCGAAGTCACCAAGGCCGCATCGGCTTGCGCCAAAATATCATAAGTTTGCGCAAAGATAATAGGTATTTTTTGCGCAAGCGGATGAGTCGCCATCACCTTTCGGTAAAAAGATTCAGTCTGACTTGGCGCACCTGCTATTATAAATTCATAGTCCGAAAAATGAGTTATCACAGCCAACATTTCAGGCAATACTAAGCTAATTTCCTGTTTACGACTTCCAGGCAAAAGGGCAATTATTTTTTTTCCCGCAAGGGGCAATGTCTTAGGCTCATAGCCTTCTACAACATCCAACAAGGGATGTCCGACAAAGTCCACATCCATCTGATATTTTGCATAAAACTCTTTCTCAAAAGGAAGAATCACAAACATCCTGTCCACGTTCTTTTTGATTTCCTTGACGCGGGACTGGTGCCACGCCCAAATCTGCGGAGAGATGTAATATAAAACTTCTATCTTGCTGGCTTTCAGCCACTTAGCCATCCTAAGATTAAAACCAGGATAGTCCACTAGAATGACCGCATCGGGCTGATAATTTAAAATATCATCTTTACAAATTTTAAAATTACCAAGAATAGTACGGATATTTTTGGCGACTTCTAAAAATCCCATAAACGCTAATTCCTTGTAGTGTTTGACCACATCCACCCCTGCTTCTTGCATCAAGTCTCCCCCCCAACCTCGCAACTCTAAGTCAGGATTTTTTTGCTTTAGAGCTTTCACCAAATTGGATGCATGAAGGTCGCCCGAAGCTTCTCCCGCTATGATATAATATTTCATAATTTTTGTTTGAGCATTAGGCGAATACTACCGCCCAATGCTACCCACGACCTTAAGATTTCTAGGCTTTCACAACAATTCTTAATGCACCTTATTAACGATGTCCAAAATAGCATTTTGATGCACCGTATAAGTCATCATTTTTAATTTTACATAGTCTTCATGAAAGAAGAAGTAGCCAGGATCGACCCCATTTCTAGCACTAGACCCAGAGTCTTTAATTAAGAACCACCACTTACCATCAGCATCTTCTTTGTAGCCAACCACATGTATCGCATGGTCATCAGTTGTGGCGCCATTATCGAAGCGCAATTGGCGGGCGTACTCGTCAATATAATCGGCAGGAATATCAAACTCGGGTACAAAAGCAACACTTTTACTCGGCAAATAACCTGGACCGGAGACATCTCCCCCTAAGGAAACAGAATAACCATTTTGGACAGCTTTCTTTAGCCCATCCATAAAGTCATCCAACGGGACATTTAAGTAGTCCTTGCTATTCCAATAATTATCGGGGACATCCCATTCGGCATGAGTCCAATACGGGTATTTTTTTAGAGACATCACATTGACATATTCTTCGGGATTAATTTTGGCAATATCACGCATAAACGTCATCGGATCATATGCCTGACGGTTGTAATAAAAAGTTTTTGGCGGTGCCCCCATGTACGTATTCAAAATAGCCTTGACACCCGCCATGATCACTTCCTTGTCCCACGCATTGCGCGCTTTATGATTTTCTAATAGCGCCTTAAACTCAGCAAACATTTTTTGGTGGTCAAGAAAAGGAGTATTTGGGGCATTACCGGAATAAGCAGCAGCAGGTACCATGCCATGTAATTTCATTTGGCGCGCAAGCGCATTGGTTTCAGAACCTTCTCCAAGGTGGGATTTTCCTGTAGTTTTGATATATTCTTCCGCTTTCGCTAAATACTCATAATACACCGTGTAAAGCTCTGATATTTTGATTTCTTTTTTTGTTTTTCGGAATATTTCGGACTCATAAAAAGAAGAAGTAGAAAAACTCCAACACGTACCTGTGCGCCCTTGAGAAATTGGTTTGTTGCACCAAACAGTCTCAAACTCTGTATGCGATTTGGGAAGGGGCATCTTAGGTACGGCCTTCATCAGACGTCGCGGCTTATAAGGGCCATCGCCTAGAGATTCAAGGATTTTTCCATAAAATGGGTTGTTATACTCGATATATTGAGCAGTTTCTTTGGCTTTGGTTTGTGCTTGTATCGCTTGCGCAAAAACAAGAATGACTAATAGTAGTATGTTCTTTTTCATGTTATGAGAATTATTGACGAAAGTCAAAGATACTATGAAGTTAGCTAAAAAACCTAGGAAAGGGATTTTTTTTCATTTTCTATAAATCTGTAAATGTGACAGAGTAATATCGGCATACTACTTTACTTCCCAAAAAGTAAAAAAAAACGCTTAATTTTGCCCAACTGCACACAAAATCAAAACGCTGAACAAATGGAAAAAAATGGAAAAACAATCGTGAAAAGCAACTTATCTGTTTGGAAAGATGACTCAAGCACAGGCTTGGAGACCATCCGCAAGATACTTCTTGCGCAGCACGTAGAAGACAGTAACCGCAAGTTGGCTGAGCTAACAGACAAGTATGAAGCCATCTTTCAGGAAATGCAAATAAAACTCCAAAAACGAGAAGCAGCCTATACCCAGCAGCTACAGACGATGCAAGAAGATTTTCAATTAAGATTTGATGAATTAAAGTCCAATTTCTATCAAGAGATTGTTCAGGTTGAAAAGAAGACCATCGAGCATTCGGAGAAAAAGAATAGTGATTTTGGCAAAATCCTAATCCAATTGGGCAAAGAATGGGCTTTGAGTGAAAAAAATGAGTAAAATCGACCATATATCGACTTCATCTCACTCAATACCGCCGAACGGGGCGATGAATGAAGATGAATTATTTGAAGCGTTAAAAGCGACACTTCTCAAAGAAGATCGAGAAGCTTTGCAACGTCTTCAGGATATATTGGATCAGCCCGAGAAGCTTTCGCAAAAAATGTCCCCTGTACTAGAAGAAAGGTTGGCTACTTTTAAGCAAGCCTTTCCAAAGGAATATAAGGGTATCATCGAAAAAATTATATCTGAAAAATTGGCAAACTCTAAGGAAGAGTTATTAGAAGCCATCTACCCTATCATGGGTAAGCTTATCAAAAAATATACAGCGCTACAATTTCAGCTTTTACAGGAGCGTATAGACCAAAAACTAAAGTTTGGGATATGGCACCGCATAAAAACTGGATTTAGGTCATTTTTCTTTGGTGTCAAGGAAGACGAGATGATATTAAATGAATTGATGAGCTCGACCATCGACAATATTTTTATCATTCAGAAGCATTCGGGGCTATTGATTGCATCCACCAATAATAACCCCGCACATCAAGATGACCTACTGGCAGGTATGATGACAGCTATCAAATCCTTTGCGGAAGATGCTTTTGACAAAAATGGCGCTGAATTAGAAGTAATTACGTATGATAATTATCAACTATTGCTAGAGAGCTATTATTCCTATTACTTTGTAGTCGCTGTCAATGGCAATATTTCTTCGCATCAAAGTGCTGTTATTCATGAAAAAATGAATAATTTTTCGGCGAAGTATCTCAGTCGTGACAAAGTGAAAAGCGGACAATTTTCGCAAGCACTTTCTATTAATCTAAAATCCTACTTTTTCACCAATCCCATAGCATAAGACGAATGATTTCAAAAAAAGTAATATTGACTGGTAGTTTTGGAGTTGGCAAAACTTCTTTATTTGAGCAGTTTTTATATTCCAAATTTAGCCAAAAATATCTGACCACCATCGGTGTCAAAGTGGACAAAAAAGTCCTAAATATCAATGGCAAAGAGCTTTCCATGATTATTTGGGATATTGCAGGAGAAGTCAAGCAGGACAAAGTCCCAAACTCCTACTTTCTAGGTACATCTGCCATCATTTATGTTTTTGATGTGACTAGAAAATCCACTTATGAAGAACTCGAAGAAGATATTGCACATATCAAAAAAATGTTACCCAATGGTATTACAGCGATTGTTGGCAACAAAATAGATTTGGTTGATGATGGCTTTATAGAAGAACTTAAACAAAATATACCTTTGCCGTGGGATCTACTTACCAGTGCCAAAACTGGGGATAATGTAGAGCAGTTGTTTCATGATATAGGAATAAAATTATTAGCGCAAAATTCATAAATTTGACTCAGACTAAAAAAAAACACACCTTCTGGATTAACGAACAAGGTACAATTGTTCAAGAATCAGGTAATCTTTTTTCGCAAGAGATGATAAAGGATTTCTCGCCACGCCTTCTGTGCCCTATCTTGAATAGTATTTTTGATGAATTAATCAAACTAAAATTTGAAGACACCCCTATTTCCATTCCTGCAGTCAATCTTTCTACTGCTTCCATCAATGGCTATTTTGACTATATTTTGTCGAAAGATGACCAAAATCTAATCGTTTGGGTCATCAAAGACAAAACCGAAAGCAACAATAACAAGCTTATCCGCCTTCAACCAGAAATGGAGCAAAAACTGCGTAACGAAACCAAAACCTTCCTTGATAAAGGCAAAAATTGTGACATTAAAAATATTTCTAAATGATGAACCAAAATAAACGTATCTGGAAGCAAGAAACCAGCTTAGATTATCTAAACTCGATGGGCAAAGACTCGCTCGGTGACCACATCGGTATTGTGTTTACGGAGATTGGGGATGATTTTTTGATTGCCAAGATGCCTGTGGATCATCGCACAAAGCAGCCTTTTGGGATTCTACATGGCGGTGCTTCTGTGGTTCTTGCGGAGACTTTGGGTAGCGTCGCTTCCACTCTTTGTCTCACAGATTTGACCAAATATACCGCGGTAGGGCTTGAAATCAACGCCAATCACCTGCGCTCCGTGCGTAGTGGCTTTGTATATGGCAAGGTGACGCCTATTCGGGTTGGTCGCACAGTCCATGTATGGAATATCGAAATTACGGATGATTCTGGTAATGTCTCTGCTATTAGCCGGCTGACTACTATGGTTGTTGGATTGAGTAAGTAAGGTTAATGGGTTAAAAGGTCAAGGGTTGAGTCCACTCCGAAAAGTCAATGTCTTTTTTACGGGAACAGACGTCACACCGATACCGTTACACCGTTATACCATTATAACCATTATACCGCTACACCGTTATACGTCTTATTTTGACTTCATTAGGAAAGCATCAGCACTATAATCCCGTCTAATTTTCTCTAGAAGCGAAGTACTATACTCACAATCAATATAAGCACCGACTCTAGTTAATCCACGAAACGGTACTTTAAATACGGGGTAACCTTCTTGGTCTAACCGCCCAATAAGCTTATGGATATTAGTTTTGTTGCTATACGCACCGATTACAACAATACATTTGCTTCTAGGAGTAAACCTTGGGCTTGCATCCTGTTTTTCAATGGACGTGACAGTTTCTTCTTCGGTTGGTTCTTCTTCAGGCTCTTCAATAGCCGGGATATCTTCCATCATTTCAGGCTGAACATCTTCGGCTTCTTCAACAATGGGCTCCTCATCAATTAGAAGTTCATCCTCATCACTGATTACAGAATCCAACAAATCCTTTGTGGACTCTGTAATACCCACATCATCAATATCTTGTGTACCAAGCCCTTCGTCATCTATCTCTTCATCAGAGTATCTCACCGTATGCTCACTTTTTCCCGTAAGGGTATCTATGCTCGGTGTAGTATTAATCGGAGCAACAGGAATGATTTTGGATTTAGGTGGGCTCTCGTCCAGCATTTCATCTGTTTGGACAGCCACATAGGTACTTCCATCTATTTGTAGAGTATCTATTCTGGTATTTTGGGTAACCAGAGTATTCATTCCATCAAAAATACTTTTGTCCTGATAGAAAGTGAAATAGCCAATTAGTATTCCCGCAAGGGCAATAACCACCAAAGCGATGGCAAAATCTTCTTGGTCTTTTTGGTTTTTAAAAAATTTGGACAGCATAGTCTATTTTTTTGAGTATTGGACACTAAAAATAAAGAAAAACTGAATGGTTAGCTATAGAGCATAACCATTCAGTTTTACCAAATACTATCAAAATTACTTCTTATTACGAAGATTTTGGAAAAAAGACTCCATTTGCTTACCTGCGGCTTCACGTCCACCTAAACCAAAGGAAAGGGCAAAAGCTACCGCGATAGCACCCAACGTTAGACCAAAGGCAAGATTGACGATACTCTCCGCAATACCCATCGTATGCAAAGCAAAAGCTAAGAAAATACCCATGATGGCAAACCTTACAATCGGAACAAAAATGCCACTATTAGCAGATTGCTCCACCATGCGAGTAGCAATACGAGAAATCGCTAATCCACCTATCAATATGATTAAGCCAAAGAATACACGTCCAGAAATATGGAAAATATCATTTAAAATACCTTCGACCTGCCCTAATTCTAGCTTTCCAACAGCCGCAATAATACCCGTAAACATAATAAAGAACATGGCTAGCTTGCCGATGATACCAGAAAGAGAATTGTTGCCGAGCATCGTTTGAAGCCCCATGCTTTCGGCATAGTTATCTACGCCAAGGTTGTGCAGCAAGTCTTTCAAAAAAGCAACGACGTACTTGCCGACGATATAAAATACACCTATTAATACAGCCGCTGCAATAATCTTAGGTATCGCTCCTAATAAAGTGCTCAACATCTCCGTAGCAGGCTTAGAAATAGCATCCATCTTTAGGGTGTCTAATGCCAAAATCAAAATGGGTATAAACACAATAACAAACACTAATTGCTTTACTAATCGTGTTAAATTCATTGAGCCTGTAGTCATCCCTATTTTGGTGCTCCAGGCTTCAAGACGTTCAGAAATAAACCCTGTCATTTCGGAAACGATAGAAGCAATCATGTATCCAGCAAAACCGATGATACCTGCCCCCAAAACATTCGGGATGTAGTTCGTAAATTTATTGAGCATATTTTGTAGTGGCTCCAGCACACTATCCGCTCCCATCATATTGAGTACAACCAATAATGTAAAAAGAATCACTAGGTAATAAACAAGCTTCGCTACAAACTTATCAATTCGAAAGTTGGTATGCAATTTCTCGCCTAATTTTTCGTCGATAGAGGTCTTTCCCATTAGCTTACTCACAATACTCTTTATGATCTTTGCGAGAATAAACCCTAAAATCAGTACAACAAAAGCCCCAAATACAGATGGCAAGGAATTGCCAAATTTTGTGCTTAATGCTTCAGTTAGTCCAGTAAATTTGTCCATTTTTAATAGTTTTGTTTTAAAAAATCACGCAACTTTGGACCAAAAACAATAGATAATCTATCACAAACTGTCTATTGTCTCAGGTTTTGCTTACGTTTTCTCAAGAATTAGCACAAAAGTAAGAATATGTCACAACTTATACAAGACTTTCGTAATAAAACTAACATTTATTTTTCATAACGGCTGACTTAGCTTAAAGCATTATCATAAACATACTTTTTTCTATCTACCTCCTTATAAGTCAATACTTTACGATACTATCATTCTATGTTATTTTAAATATGTAATTTAATCCCGTTCCTTGAAAATGCTTCCTAGGCTATTTTATATCTCTTCCGCACCACAACTTATCCCAAAAGCAATGCTCTGTCACAATATTGGACTTTTACCTCCACTGATTTTTCTTCTTTCTCTTTCCACAAACTTTGTTTGCGGCAAAACAGGGGAACCCCTACGGGGTTTTATATTTCTTCTCTTTCCACAAACTTTGTTTGCGGCGAAACAGGGGAACCCCTACGGGGGTTTATGCTATACCGCTTACACCCTTTACACCGCTACACCGCTACACCCTATTATACCCTTTACACCCTTTATACCCTTTACACCGCTACACCCTTTACACCGCTACACCGTATCCTTTACACCGCTGATATTTTTTGGCACAGTTTTTTCAACCCATCAATAGTGCAAAAAAGAATTGGTAAAATCATTGTTATCAAATTTTCTGGCACAGTTGTTGCAGTTACCTTGTTACACCCACAATACACTCCTTCCCAAATTTCATCCCCCCAGTTGATTCATTAAAACAAAAACTGAAAAGATGAAATTATTATCTTCTGCCTTAGTTCTAACCATAGCCTTATTTACTACTAACCTAGCAACTGCACAGTTGTCTGTAGGTACTCATGACTTCCAAGAAGTTGTAAAAATGGAAATTTCCATCAAAAAAGGCTTTACTTCTTATCAAAAGGCAATCTTTGAGACCGAGTCTCAATCTGATATCATCATAGATTTTCAAGAAATCCCTGTCAATCTAAAGACTATCAAGGTATTGGACAAAGACGCAAACATCGTCTATACCGAAGATGTCCAAAACCTACCAGTAGATGCTTTATATGAGCTAAATATGTCTAAGTTGCCTAAAGGTCATTACACCTTACAGCTTGATTCATATAATTCTACTTTCTTTATGGATTTACCATAAATAACCCTTCAAAACGAACTTGAATCTTAGTGATTCGGCTTATGTTCTCTGCTAAGAAATTAGCAACAACAAAACTATGTAATACAGGTTAACTCATTTATTATTTTGAAACGAAGCCTACGACCTTTAACCAAGGGTTGTAGGTTTTTTTTGTCATCGCTTCGCTCTGGCACCGTCAGAATCAAGAAAAAATTTTACCATAATGCCTAGAATGGGCGTTGGCGATAAATATTTGCCAGATGGCACCGGTTTAGGATATTATGCTAGGGCTATACCGCTAAACCCATTATACCGATACACCGCTAAACCCGTTATACCGATACACCCGTTATACCGACACACCGCTACACCCGTTATACCGCTACACCCGTTATACCCGTTACACCGCTACACCGTTTTACACCGCTACACCGTTTTACACCGTGTATCACATCTCCATTTCGCCCCCTCCAGAATGTCTTTTCTTTCGTTTTTGGTGCTTGTCCTGTTTCAACTCCCAATTAAATCCAAACCAAAAGAGACTAGATTCTCTTTTATGCTCAAAATTCATCTTTAAATCAGTCGTATGAATATCCATGGCAAATCGCCTAGAATTAAAGACATCACTCCATTTAAAAATAAACTTGCCCCTTTTCCGAAAGGCTTGATAGGTCATACCCAAATCAGCATCCCACATCGGATCACTTTCTCCCAAAACCCCAATAAAACCTGAGTGGTAAAAATTAGATAGTTGTATCGCAAATCTTTTAGTAGGCCTAATAGAAAGCATCAAACGCGACATCCACATATTTCCTTTATTGGTGGCCATATTCTCTAGGTTACTACCGTCTTTTTCTACATAAAAATACGATAAATTGCCACTAAATCTGATTATTTTAGATGGAGAATAGCTACCGTTAAGCTCTGCTCCTTGAGAAGTATTATTCTTGAGATTAACAAAGGTGAGCTCCCGAATACCATTTGGCAAAATATGCGTGTAATAGCCGATTTTGTCTTTCGTTTTGCGATAAAACAAAGCAGGACTGATACTCCCCTTCTGCCAACGACTTTGCCAACCTATTTCCCAAGAATCTGTTAATTCTGGTCTCAAAAGTGGATTACCACGGCGAATATTTTGGTTATCATTATAGGACGCAAAAGGATTTAGTCGTTTGTAGCTAGGACGTCTTATTCGACGGCTATATGACAGCATGATAGTCCCCTTTCCTTGCGGAAAAATGGAATAACCGATGTGCCCACTAGGGAAAAGGTTGGTATAATTACTAGGATATTTTTGGGTAGCATTCGCTAGTTTGGAGACGACATCAGTATTCTCGACCCGTAGTCCTGCATTGACATCCCACTGTTGCAGCCGTGCCGTTGTCATCACATAGCCAGCAGCAATCTGCTCATCATAAATAAAATCATTGGTTCTGCTCAGATTGGGCACATATTCAGTCCCCACCTTATCAAAATATTTAAAATCATTATCAAGAAATCGCGAAGAATACATCAAACCTGATTCCAACTTAACATCTTTGGTGAAAGGATAGGTAAAATCACTTTGGACCCGATGCGTTTGGATGAGCTGCTCACGTCTGTTCTTTTCATCACGTACTTCCAAGAGATTTTGGTTATAGAAGTAGCTTTGGTCACTTACAACACTATCCCCCTTTGTGCTGCTATCAAAAGAATAGACGGTATTCCATCTCATCCCCTTGCGGGAAAATTTCTTATTCAGCCCTAGTTCATATTGCAGACCAAAGGTCGCTTCATCATCTTGGGTTTTGCGCAAGCTATTGTTGTCATACTCATGGGCTTGATTAAAGAAAGTATAATCAAATTCGCTCGCTTTTTGCCCTGTATGCGGATTAATCGTCACCGTGGTAAAGACGGAGACTTGTTTGTTAGGCGTCCAATCAAACCCTAAATTAGCAGTATGTCCAATTTTTAACTTATCGGCAGAAGATTTTTCTTCCAAAAAGTAAGTGGTATCCAAGGGAAAGCTCTGCTGATTAAGGAGTTTTGTAGAGCGATAGTCCTTACGGTCAAACTGATAACCACCGCGCCAATTCCATTTATTCGTGCGATAATTCATCGACAATCCTGTAGTCCATTTGTCCCTTGTCCCCACCATGAAGTTATAATTATAATTAAAACCATGGTCCGTAGGTTTTTTCAAAATAATATTAATAACCCCCGTTTTGCCTGCAGCATCATACTTTGCGGAAGGATTGGTAATAACTTCAATGGCTTCAATAGATCCCGCGGGTATTTGCTCCAGGTTAAGTTCGCCCCCACTGCCTGTCAGCGCTGACGGACGACCATTGACCAATACTTTTATATTGCTGCTGCCCCTTAGCTGCACGACACCATCAACTCCTACATACAGCGAAGGGATGTTGCGCATCGCATCGAGTGCAGTGCCACCGGCATTATTGATATTTTCGTTGACATTAAAGACTTTTTTCACAAGGGAGACTTGTTCGGTTACTTTTTGCCCGCTGACCTGAACTTCTTCGAGTGCATTAGATCCAACCGACAAGTACATCGCTCCAAGCGGCGCAATGGCATGCTCCTTGTCTAGGACAAATTTTTCACTCACGTAAGTTCCCATCCCTAAGAAAGATATTTCTAAGGTATAATTCCCGAAAGGGACGTCTCTAAAAACAAATCGCCCAGAGTCGCTAGTATTTTCCGAAAGGCTAGGCTGCTTAGAGCCATCAAGGTATAAAGATACATTGGCATAGGCTAACGCAATCTCTTCTTCCGCATTCATTGCTTTTCCAAAAACTGTCCCCGTGCCATCCTTAGACTTAGGAAAGTTTCCATCTTGCCCAAAAGCAAATACCGAAATAAACAGCATCAATAGTAAAGGTCCGATTTTATTCATTGTAAGATTCATAGATAGTGTGTAAATAACCAAGTGGTTCTGAACAACAAATCTAAGACCTATTATTAAAAAAAGTTAAAATATTGCTAATTATTCTTATATTTCTAGTAAAATTGTCAACATTCAACCGTATTTGGAAGGTTTTCAAAAGACTGTGGAAGCTAAAAACAAAAAAAACTAGTCAAAACCATAAGGCTTTGACTAGTTTTTTGGATAGAAATAACTATTTAAGTTTCGTTCCGGCAGTAGACAGGTGGTTGCAATAACTTTTCGGAGTAAGCTCAATTCTTCTATTTACTCAATTTTTAAGGACTTGACCATCAAGCCATCGTTAGTCACAACATGAACCATGTATAATCCCAAAGGAATATCACCAATATTCATGTCCCCAAAATTTGACTGAAACTCCCTTACTCTTTTTCCCGCAAGGGTATAAAGCGTAACTTGCTTCACATCCATGTCCTTAGACAATCCAAAAACACTATGTGCAGGATTAGGATACAATACGATACTGCTTTGTTCCAAGTCAGCAACAGGCACCACTGCTTGATCTTCCAAGGTAATATTCAATGTATCTTGGGTCTCATCAATAACCAATAGGAGCGTTTCTGGGTCTTCTATATCCATATCTTTAATCGGCTTAATCGAAAAAGTAGCCATGGTATCTCCCTGCTTAAAAGTAAAGGAGGTAGGCGCCACAAAATCTTGCCCGAGCGCTGCATCTCCAGAATAAGTAAAGTGATACGTAATATCAGCCTTCGCAGGATTAGGCAATTGAGCCGTTATCTCTAGCGCTTGGCCGTCTTCATACATCGTCTGAAAATACTCTCCTTCCGTAAAATCAAAATTAAACACTAAAGGCTTGCTTCTAAAAGACTTCTCTTTTAAGAAAATAGCCGAATCCCATATATTGTCATAAGCATCCGCTATCACTATCTTTAGGCGATACGTCTGAAATGGAGTCACTTCAACCTTTGCTGTCAATGGGATAGTAAAGCCGTCATATTCAATATGGGCAGTATCTACTGGTGACATAGGCAACGCCGTAGTATTGTTTTGAAACCATTGACTATTGGCCAGATGATTTACATTATTGATAGCGACCGTACTTCCGTCAGGCAAGAGTGCGATATTTTTTTCGCCATCAATACCAGGACCGCTTACGAAAAAACCAAAAATATCATTAAATTGAGAATTTACATATTCTGGATACTCTTCAGATGCAAACACATATTCAAAATTTATTTCATTTGTAACAGGCATAAAATCAAAAACAATAGACGTCGCATCAAGCAATGGGGCGCCACTTATAGCTGCTAAGGTCGTATCGCTACCAAGGCCTATTGCAGAACCCATTGAACCCGTTTTATTCGGCCCCATGGCACCGACAACATACCCAGTAGATAAGATAACACCATGGTTCAAGCCAAGCTCCGTCTCCCCAAAATCATAAAAACTACCGATACTTTGATCAAAGTTTCCTTGAATATTAGATACGCTTTGTTTAGCTCCTATCAAGACGGTCTTTACAAAATGTTCGAGCGTAGTATCAATAGGAATGACCACTTGGGTATTGCCTAAAAACGGCAAGCTTAAGAAAATAATTAAAGATAGTACATTTTGTTTCATCCAAAATTTCTTTTAAAGGCTTCCTAATTCGGACAGCCATGATTTATAAATAGAAAATTTGGAGAATTATATTTTAGAAGGAATCAAGTACATTGAAGCAAATATCATACCTGAATAACAAGGGTATTACAAACACTTAAACTGTTTTTGGAGCAAATCAACGTGATAAACGTCATAATCTTCGTATCCCTTCGCCCATTCGATACGAATTTTGTCGATAGGATTTTTCTTTATTTTATTTTGTGAGTAAACATTCAATGAATATTGCCCACGAAATACTACTACGCCTTTTTTGCGGTCAAAAGACCCAAGATTTAGTAGATTATTTAACAGGACTAATTCGTCCCCATTCAAAAATGTAATAAACAATCGGCTATGTCTTTCTAAATAACCATAATCTTGCCTAGGGTTATCGGTATGGATGCGTATGTTTAAGTTCAAAAAGAACTGCCCTCCTTCCACCAGTGTAAAATACGAACTTGCCGTCAAATAGGCTTCGTCATTAATCAATGGCATATAAGCAGGTTGGTGCCTAAAAAATACAGATTCTTTATATTCTATGCGATGTTTTTGCAACACGGGATCCGTCCCGTCATAATCTGTCTTACAACTAAATTTTGGCAGGTTATAATAGACATTGTCTTTCTCACTTGCTCGATAAAAGGATTTATACTTGGGAAAATACCCCGAATAAACCTTCTTTTCTCCTTTGCCCCCTCTACGCAAATCATCCCGTTGATTCATCAACCGATTCATTTTCTGATGATTCTTTTCGACTTTTTCCGTTAGGTTATTGACATCTCTTTGTATGGTATTAAGCTTGCGCAAAAGCTTTTTTTCTTTTTTCAAGCCACTTTTATAGGCTTTTTTAGCTTTTTTTATTCTTTTGGGCGACTCCTTTTTCGTTTTTCTATTCTCAAAGTTCTTTTGCATCCAAATTCTGGCTCGCACCATGTCATCATATTGACGTTGGATTTCATTAAGCTCAACAACTGCATTGTCCAAATCCGTAGCAGCATTTTGCCAAGCTGCCACCGATTCACTCAATTGAATCTCCACAGAACCAATATCTTGGCTCCACAGCTGTAACCAATTCATAGAAAGCAAACCAACTAAAAAAAGAATACGCATATAACTCAAATTTGTGGGATAAAAACGTCTCGATGAACAAACAAAGTACAAAACAACAAATAATTGGCATCTATCTAGTCACAAATGGGAAATTTTCCTTAAAATTGCACGAAATTTCCCTTTTTCTTTCGTAAAATAATCTCTATGAGACTCAACTACATACTTTTTTCCTTCATTCTATTGTTGGTTCAATGCAAAAATTCCGCCACTTCTGACGCGCCATCGGGTCCGATTGTGCGGTTTAAAACAATTCCTGTGAAATACATCCAAACAAAAAAAGATACTTCGATCATAGACGACTACTTTGGGACAAAAGTCGCCGACCCTTATCGATGGTTAGAAGATGACCAAGCGGAAGACACCAAAAAATGGGTCGTTGCACAAAATGAAATTACAGAGCAGTATTTGAGCCAGATTCCCTTTCGGAATGCCGTCAAGGAGCGATTGACAAAGCTATGGAATTATGCCAAGTTTTCCACTCCTTTTACCGTTGCCGGAAAATACTACTACTTCAAAAATGATGGTTTGCAAAACCAGAGTGTTCTTTTTGTACAAGAATCTCTTGACGCAACACCAAAGGAAGTCCTAAATCCCAATAAATTCTCGAAAGATGGAACTGTTGCGCTAGGCGGCATGGATTTCTCCAAAAATGGCAAATACCTAGCCTACCAAATTAGTGAAGGTGGCTCCGACTGGCAAACCATCCTAATCAAAAATTTAGAAACAGGCAAAAATCTAGATGAAAAAATTGATTGGGTAAAATTTTCAGACATCTCTTGGGCAGGTGATGGTTTTTTCTACAGCCGCTATCCTGAGCCCGACAAAAACGATAAACTGAAAGGAACTAACCTTTTTCACCAAGTCTATTTTCATCAGCTCAACACACCCCAAAGCGAAGACCAACTCATCTACGCCGACCGCTCTAATCCTGACTATAATTTCTATTGCCAAACCACAGAAGACGAGAGATACTTAGCAATTTCTGTCGCTAAGTCAACCAGTGGTAATGCGCTGTATATCAAAGACTTAAAAGATCCCAATAGCACTTTCTTGCCTATTACAGAATCTTTTGACTCTGATTTTAGCGTCATCGACAACATCAATAATGAGCTACTTATTTTAACCAATAACCAAGCGCCGAACCAACGTTTACTTTCCATAAATGCAGAAGCACCTAACGAAAAGAATTGGAAAGTTTTGATTCCAGAATCTAAAGATGTATTGCGTGGTGTCTCCTTGATTGGGCACAAAATATTTGCCCATTATCTACACAATGCATCATCCAAAATAATCACTTATGGTTTGGATGGCAAAAAAGCTTACGACCTAAAACTACCAGGAATTGGTACAGTGGGTGCCCTTTCGGGAAAGAAAGACAAAGAAGAAGCCTTCTTTTCGTTTAGCTCCTTTACTAGACCCAATACGATCTATCAATTAGATGCCGCAACAGGGAAATCAAAAATATTTAAAAAATCTGGTATCGACTTTGACAGTGATGCTTATGAAACCAAACAGGTCTTTTTTACTAGTAAGGATGGCACCAAAGTACCCATCTTCATCACGCACAAAAAAGGACTAAAAATGGATGGTCAACGCCCTACTCTACTTTATGGATATGGCGGATTCAATATTTCTATTCTGCCTAATTTTAGCTTAGTCCGCTCCCTAATCATGGAAAATGATGGGATTTATGCCGTAGCTAACATTCGCGGCGGCGGCGAATTTGGTCAAAACTGGCACTTAAACGGCACAAAAGAGAAAAAACAAAACGTTTTTGATGATTTTATTGGTGCAGCTGAATATCTTATCAAAGAAGGCTATACTTCTTCCGAAAAACTAGGCATCGAAGGCGGCTCCAATGGTGGATTGCTCGTCGGTGCTTGTATCACCCAACGCCCGGAGCTTTATAGTGTGGCTTTTCCACGAGTGGGTGTATTAGATATGCTTCGATACCACAAATTTACGATTGGGCGTGCTTGGTCTTATGACTATGGTTTGAGTGAAAACGAAAAAGATTTTAAGTATTTATATGCTTACTCTCCATTGCACAACGTAAAAGATGCTAATTATCCTGCTACGATGGTCATGACGGGAGATCATGATGACCGTGTGGTACCTGCACACTCTTTCAAATTTGCGGCAACGCTTCAAGAACACCAAAAAGGAGATAAACCCACCCTAATCCGAATCGCAACTTCTGCTGGACATGGCGCAGGCAAACCTACTTCTAAGCTAATCCAAGAATCCGCTGATATGCTCACATTCTTCTTTTACGGTACCAACACATTAGCAAAATAAAAACAAGCTTCCCTTAGCTTGTACTAAGGGAAGCTTGTTCTATCTATGGCGATATTCTTAATAAAAATTGGCTTTTTACCGATCAGTATCTGGGACATCCTAGACATCCTGATCGTGGGGTATTTGTTTTACCAAATATACCTGCTGCTGCGTGGAAGTATCGCCTTTAACATTGTACTAGGTGTATTGCTTTTTTTCTCTGCTGGATGGTTGATGAAGTTCCTTGAAATGGACCTTTCTTCCTTGATTATCAGCCAGATAGCTAATATCGGAATCATCACTCTTATCATTATTTTTCAACCAGAAATCCGACGTTTTTTACTATATCTTGGACAAACCACCCTACGAGGTCGCTTCGATTTTATCACCAAGTATATAAACCCCAATGGCGCTACCCCCAAAGATAAAAATACTCAACTAATCCAAGAAATTTCCAATGCTTGCTTTCGAATGAAAGCTCGCCGTTGGGGCGCATTGATCATCCTAGCTCCTATTAACAGTAATATCGAAGAACTTGTAAAATCTGGACAAACCATCAATGCCAATATCAGCGAAGAACTATTGCTGAGTATCTTTAACAAAGAAAGTCCTTTGCATGACGGAGCTGTCATCATTCACAATAATAAGATCCTTGCTACCAGCTGCGTTTTACCTATTTCTAAAAGCACTAACCTACCACAAAAATTTGGGCTTCGACATAGAGCTGGAATAGGTCTAACCGAGACTACAGGCTTATCGGTCATCATCGTATCTGAAGAAAACGGCGGTATTACTTTTTCAAAAAATGGCAAATACCTAGACATCAATAGTCCCGAAGAGCTTATGGCTAAAATGCAGGATGTTCTTTGATGGTATTCGGAGAATTGAAGGACACTTAATAGGCGTAATGTCCAATAATCCTAAAATCAAATAAGCAATCTGCCAGTACTTGTCCACCACCTATATTATGGACAATCATGTAGCGTTTTTTATCGGAAGATTTTTGATTGACGACTATTCCTATGTGGGTTAAGTTTCCAGATAACATCCAACAGACAATGTCCCCTGGCAAGTAATTATTTGGATCTTTAGTGATGCTTTTTTTCACTCCATGTCGCTTGAAAAAAGTCATTAGGTTTGGAACACGGCGATGATCTATGTTGGTATCGGTTTTATGTAAGCCCCATTTTTGGGGATAAGAGCTAAAATTTGCTTGCATATCTTCATGGACTTCTTTTTGGAGATCGATACCGAGTTTTCGGTAAGCACGAATAACTACATCAGTGCATACGCCTAGACCTTCAGGAATATCGCCATTGGGATACTGAATATTAAAATAACGCCCGTCATAGCTTACTTCATCTTGGGTTAGTGCTAGAGCGGCCAAAGCTAGAGAATCTGCGTGTGTAAAGCTAGTATCTAAGACAAAATAAGCCGCCGCCGTAGGTGCTTTTACTTTATAAAAACTAGGTTGTTTATCTCCTTCAGTGTCTTTGCAGGAAAAAAACAGAATTCCGACGAAAAAGAAAAGTAATCTCATAATTAGATAACGTTTTCTTTATCCTAAAAGTTGTGTTGGGGCTGCCGCAGTGGCTTACTCCGTGGGTGTTGGGCGCTTTCGGTGGTCTTTTGGTTTGGTGGTGTTTTTTTTTGTCTTTGGGGCGCTCCTTCGTCGCTGTTGGTCTTTGGTGCTGCCGCAGCGGCTTACTCCGTGGGTGTTGGGCGCTTTCGGTGGTCTTTTGGTTTGGTGGTGTTTTTTTTTGTCTTTGGGGCGCTCCTTCGTCGCTGTTGG
>CAMZKG010000075.1 GCA_947311105.1 uncultured Saprospiraceae bacterium | reverse complement strand
GTGCGGCTATGTCGTGAGTGTATGACTCAGAACGCACCGTGTATGTGCCCCGCTGGCGGGGCCAAATTTGGTAAAGACCCAAAAAAAACGGAACCAACGTAAGTCAAATTTGGGGGTGGAGTGCTCAAGCCAGCGGTTTTGTTTCGGATTATTTGGCAGTTATTGGGTGGTCCACCCCCAAATTTCAATGACCATTTTTCCCTTTTTTGGGGCTCTCGGCAAATTTGACCCCGCCAGACGGGGGACATTCCTATGAGTTTTATTGGTGATGAATTTCTTGCCAAGCAAATACGAAAAAATAAAAATGCCAAGCGAGTAGATGAAAACTGGGGTTTCTTAAACCTTTGATAGTGCAAGTGTGCAATTGCTCAACTGAAACCAGCCTAAAATCATTGTTAAAACAGGAGCTTTTGTAAGCTATTTTTCGATAAAAGCTGAGAATGCCAATAACCACGGGCTTTTTAAAGTAGCGAAACTTGAGTAAATTAATTTTGAAAATTCGGATAAATTTTAATATCTTTGTCTTAAGGGCTTATTCATTTAGATACGGTTCTGTTGGCGCACTCTCGTCTTCCAGTAGGTATCTATGCTCACCTACTTAAAGTACTTAATTATGTATAAATTAACCATTTTTTTCGTTTTTTTATTTTTTGCCATTCCTTCTTACGGTCAAGACAAACAGACTGGAATTGTATATGACGTTGGTTCTAGAATCCCCCTAGAAAATGTCTCTGTCCAAGCGACAAATTCTAAATTACTAACGAAAACAGACGCTACAGGCGGTTTTCAATTGTTTCTAAAATATGCTGAAGCAGATGCGTCAAAATCGCATTACTATGTTCTAGAGAATACTTTTTATTGGGCCTTTGAGCAGCCAGTATCCGTTCAATTTTTGACGGCTACAGGTGTAACCATACTAGGCAAAACTCCATCTAATTCAGGTTCCTTGCGTTTGCCTACGCTACCTGTTAATTATTATTTTATCCAAATAAAACCCCCATCAGAGCATCTTATTCTGACCATGTTTTTTGATGGACATAACTATCATCTAGTTAAAAAGAAAAAGACACAATATCCACATTATCAAGGTGATACGAGCTTAGTATTTAGCAAATCCGACTATTATGACCGTACGATTAAACTACCCAATAATCAAACTTCACTTAAGGTCAATATTCTAAAGAAAGCGTATGACAGTTTGGATTATTTTAATGAGCTGATTCGATATGAAGCCTTCCATATGCTCCAATCCAGTCCGCCCGTCACCAACTATGGAGAAATAGAATCCGTAAAGGTACTCTACGATTTTGTCAACGATGTCATCTATTACTCCAATACAAAAAAATATCCGAATCATTACTACTTTGCGATAAGCAACTTGGATTATCAAGGCAGCGGTAGTGATTTCTTTTTTAGCCAATATGGCTCGAATCCGAATCGTTTTTTGTACTTAGCATCTATCAATTATCATAAACATCTCGATAAATACGTCCTAGAATTAGTCTCTTTTGACCAATTAGGCTGTGAAGGAATCGAAAAACTATTTAATAAGGTTTTGGCGACTTCTTATTTTGGCGACAAACTGGTCTTTCATGCCAATAAACAAGAATGGACCAACTGTACCCAATTGCCAAGTATCAGCTCGGAGCAGTTATACGAAGGACAAAATTATCAAGCTTTAAATTTGGCTAAAAACTATGGATTTTTACGAAAAGTAGATATTCAAGACTTGCCGACCACTTACCTAGGCAAGCATGATATTGTGCTTTTAAATGACATTCCTAATGACCTATCGGTCGTATCTGGTATTATTACAACAAAGTTTCAAACGCCATTGAGTCATATCAATATCCTTAGCCACAATAGGGCGACACCTAATATGGCGCTCAAAAATGGCTGGAAAAATACAAGAATAGATACTTTTTTGGATAAATTAGTTTTCTTAGATGTACAAAAAGATTCCTTTGTCCTACGAAGTGCCGAAATTGATGAAGCACAAGCCTTTTGGGCTCAACGTGAGCCACAAAATACGACGAATTTAGAGAAAGACATTGAGACAACAGGGCTTATTACGTTGAGTGATGCCAGTATTCATTCGGTGAAAACCATCGGTGGAAAAGCCGCAAATTTTGCAGAAATGGTCAATTTGGGTACGATACCCCTACCAGAAAACTATTTTGCGATTCCTTTCTCCTATTATGCACAGCACATAGCCAACAATGGGATAGACACATTTATTGATAATATGCTCACTGATGAGACTTTTAAGACGGATTTGGCCTACCGAAAAGCCAAGCTAAAAGCCCTTAGAAAATTGATTAAAAATGCCCCTTTGGATACCGCATTGTATCAGTTAGTTGATGCAAAAATCAATCATTTTGAAGATTTTTCTTCCTTCCGATTTAGGTCTTCTACCAATGCGGAAGATTTAGAAAATTTTAGCGGTGCCGGGCTTTATAGTTCTTATTCTGCAAAGAAGGACCACCCAAAAAAAACCATCCAACGCGCCATCAAAAAGGTATGGGCGAGCTTATGGAATTTACGTGCTTTTGACGAACGAGACTATTACAAAATTAACCAAAAATCCATTGCAATGGGCATTTTAGTTCATCGTTCCTTCCCTGATGAAGATGCCAATGGCGTGATAATTACCAAAAACTTATATAATGTAAACATCGGTTACACCATAAATGTGCAGTATAAAGAGTACAGCATCGTATATCCTGAACCCAATATCCTTAACGATCAAATATTGGTTTATCCAATTAGTTTGAATGCAAATTCTTATACTATCGAGTACTTAACCCACTCAAATGTACCTGAATTAAACGGAGAGTCCGTACTATCCAACGAAGAGCTAACCGAGTTGATAGACTATTGCCACACGATAAAGGACTATTACTACAATCACATTCCACATAATTGTAATTGTGCCTACAAAGACTTTGGGCTAGATATCGAATTTAAGGTGGATTCAACGGTGAAAAATCGAAAAATCTACCTTAAACAGGTGCGGTTGTATTCGGACTAGTTACAAAAAAAGCTCCTGCCTAGAGAAAAGACAGGAGCCAAAAACGAGTTCCCTTATAAAAAGGTAATACTTTAGTGCTCTACTTTTCTTTCCACAAAATTTAATGTAAAAATCAAAGTCAAATACACCATAACAATAGGTATAATCATAAGCAAACGGTTTGGTTTCAAAGTCCATAAAACCTGCAAGCAGGCCTATTTCTGTATGGGAAAGGCTTCTGCCCGCAAATAATCATTGCTCCTATCAAGAGAGTATGACCAGTATATTAGGTGGGAATTCATCCTACAGACCACAACGCACAAAAAAAACATCTAATGCTACTCAAATTTGGATAGATTAGCTACCTTAGCGCTGTGTTTTGTATAAAGATTTAGAAACAAAATTCGTGCCTACTTCCAATAAAAACATATCACTTTTCAGAACCATGGATTACCTTTCAGCTCGTAATTACTAGCATCTTGGTCAGTCCTTCACTAAAATAAGATTGAATGAAAATAGCCATCATACAGGAAAGAAAGAATCCGCCAGACAGTCGGGTTGCCCTAGCTCCTGACCAAGCACAGCTCCTGAGCCAAAAATACAACCTGGATATACGCATTGAGTCTTCTCCTGACCGATGCTTTGCTAATGAAATATATCAAGAAAAGGGATTCCAATTAGTGGAAGATGTCTCGGACGCAGAAGTACTTTTTGGCATCAAAGAAGTGCCGATTTCGGAGCTTATTCCGAATAAAAAGTATTTCTTTTTCTCACATACCATCAAAAAACAGCCTTACAATCGCCCATTATTGTTGGCTATTTTAGAGAAAAACATCACTTTGGTGGATTATGAAGCACTAAAAGATAAAGATGGCAATCGCTTGGTGGCTTTTGGTGTATTTGCGGGTATGGTGGGTGCCCATAATTCAATTTGGACCTATGCGCATCGTAATGGTCATTTTCATCTACCCCGTATAACTGAATTTGCTACTTACGCAGAAGCCCGAGCATTTTATAAAAATCGCCAGCTTCCTGCCATGAAAGTAGTCGTAACTGGCGGTGGACGAGTCGCTTCGGGAGCGGTCAAAGTGCTTTTGGATATGGGATTTAGACAAGTGTCTTCCGACGAATACTTGACTCAACAATATGATGAACCGGTATTCACACAACTGAAAATCTATGACTATTCCGTAAGGAAGGATGGTCAGCCCTATGCAAAACAAGACTTTTACGACAACCCAGAAGCTTATCAGAGCAAATTTGCGCCCTATACGAAGGTGTCGGATATTTTCATCAATGGCATCTACTACGACAAGAGAGCACCTGCTTTTTTTAGTATTGACGACATGAAGAAGGACGACTTCAATATTCAAGTGATTGGTGATGTGACCTGTGATATAGCACCAGATGCGTCCATTCCTTCGACGATAGAAGCCAGTACTATTGCAGACCCTGTGTTTGGGTTTGATCCGCATACGATGCAAAAGGTTCACCCTTTTCAAGAGAAATATGTGGACATGATGACCATTGACAACCTACCCAATGAGCTTCCGCAAGATGCTTCTAGGCACTTTGGAGATGCTTTGATAAAATACATCATTCCCGAGCTTTTGGGCAAAGCGGATACGGACATTATTGAGCGTGCGACGGTTACCCGCAATGGTCAACTAACCAAACACTTTGCTTATCTACAAGATTATGTTGATGGGAAGTAGGCTTTTAGCTATTTGTTTGTTTTTTGTTTGCGCAAGCGCCCCAAACAGCATTTTTGCGCAAGCATCAAAATGGGCTTGGCAACCAGAAATAATTTTAGGTCATATTGTGCCTAATTATCAAGACTACCCAAGTTCAGGTCTCTTGCATGGCATGGGGCTGTCGATTCATCCTACAGATACGAAGGATAAAATTTGGCAAAAGAAATACCCAAATGCCGAAGTAGGACTCTTTACAGGATTCTGGAATATGGGTAATGATAGTATTTTTGGTAATGAAATCGCCGTCTATCCCTACGTCCAATTTCCCTTAAAAAAGCATCGAAAATCGCCCCTTTATATGCGTGTAGGACTAGGTGCGGCGCATTTTTCCAAGCATTACACCATTGACAAAAACATCCATAATATCGCCGTCGGCTCTAGCTTCACATGGGCTTTTGAAGGTGGATTGTATTGGAAAAAGCGACTTTCTGACAATGTAGATTTGACCCTTTCGGGAAAATATTTGCACGGCTCTAACGGTCATACGCAATTGCCTAATTTTGGTGTCAACTCGGCCGCCTTAGGTATTGGTCTCCAATTTTATTCAAACCAACGTCCTAGCACCGAAGAAAAGACACCATTAATCCGCTCAAAAAATCATTATTATCAGATAAAAACGGGGATTGGACTACATGAATTTGGCGGTACTATTGGCCCAGTCGGTGGGTCGAAATATGGAGTAAGTAGTATCGCTGCCTACCGAAACATCCAGTTTAATCAACGCAATCGCCTAAAATTTGGGCTTATTTTACGAAAGTATAATAGCTATGCATCCTATATCGAAAGCCATAATTTAGATAAAAAAATCACGCCCTACTCTATTTCGTTTGCTCTTGGGCATGAGTTCATCCTTGGGCACGTTGGGCTTGATGTGGATGGTTTGCTGCACCTTTATAAGCCTTTCTATCGCATTTATTTTGATGAATATGGCATTGACAACAACGTCTTATTTTTGCTCCATCGCTGGTTAGGTGCACGAATTGGGCTTAATGTATTTGCCTTGCCCCCTTCGCATAATCCAAAAACCAATGTCTTGTTGGGTGTACACCTGAATACAAATAATGGCGAAGCGGATTTTTCTTCTATCACTTTGGGCATTGAGAGATTGATTCGTTAAAAGGGGAAGCGTGAAGGGATGTCGAGCCAAACGGCCGTTCGTATGTCTAGAAATCGGATAGCTGTATGCTAGAGTACATAAACTTAAAAAATTAAACTATCTTTGCCTAACCAAAACATCATTTATGTCAAAGAAGCTTAGCCGTATTTTAGGAGTTTTACTACTCATCATACTTTTATTTGGCGTCTTGCAATCACAATTTAGGGACATCATGAAAGGAGGGCATAATCGCTTCTTTGCCGCTGGTGGAGATGGTTTTAAGAACTACGCCACCGTCATCTACCACGTAAAATATGACAAGGATTGGTTGCACTACGAAGGGATGAATTATCCTTATGGCGAACATGTATTATTTACGGATAACCAACCACTTTTAGCCAATACTTTAAAGTTTTTTAAGCGATGGTCTCCTGATATAGCAGAGACGATCGCCCCAACCATGCACTGGATGATGATGATTGGGTTGATACTGAGTGGCGTATTTTTGCTTTTGATCTTCCGCAAATTTGATTTGCCAGATTGGTTTAGTATTCCTGTATCTGTCGGCATCGTGCTATTATCCCCCCAACTCTTGAGAATATCGGGACACTTTGGTCTTGCCTATGCGGTGGTACTTCCTATGTACATGTATTTGTTGCTTCTCTATGAAGAAAGGGGCAAATACAAACATCTATTATTTTTGTGTTTATCCTTGCTACTGTTTGCACAAATACATTTTTATTATTTTGGGATATTGGCCTTACTCACTTTTGGCTATGCCTTTTTTAGGATTATTTTTGCGAAAGCGCAATCTAAACTGGACAAAACTGTATGGAAGCAATCAGGCTTATTGGCAGGAATAACCATTGTTAGTTATATCCTACTAAATATTTGGGTCAATTGGGGCAACAATGTAGCTGATCGCCCAAGTGCTCCATTAGGTTTTTTACACTACAAGGCACGCTGGGAAAGTATTTTATTGAATGAGCAAGCCCCATTTCTACAATATATCCATGAGCATTTTGTGCATTTTAGGGAGACGCAATTTGAAGGAAAAAGCTATATCGGGCTATTGGCTCTGGTCATTACGCTGTCCTTAATCATAAAATGGATTCAGGGAAAAGGCAAGGTGGCTTTTTTCCCGAATATCCAAAATCATCGGCTATTTGTGCGAAGTCTCTTTGGGACGGCGTTTGTATTAGTGCTCTTTTCCATGGGCTTGCCGTTTATTATTCCAGGGCTAGAAGGCTATGTAAAATATCTAGGCCCATTGAGTCAGTTAAGAAGTATCGGGCGATTTGGGTGGATATTCTTTTATGTCATCAATCTATTTGGGCTTATTTATTTGTACAAGGTATTTCAGGTCAATCAGCCTACAAAGACATTGAAGTACTTTTTATTATTCCCGATTTTGATTTTATTTACGGATGGGTTTACATTTTTGAGTCACATCAACAACAAGCTGTATAGTCTGGTGGAGTTAGACCGTAATTTTGACAAAAGCGACCAATATTGGTTTAAAGACATAAATCCGCAGGCTTATCAAGCCCTACTGCCAGTCCCCTATTTTCATATTGGCTCCGAAAACTATGGGGAAGATTCTAAAGGGGGTATTTTTTATCAAACGACTTGTGCGTCGTTGTGGACAGGCTTACCCAACATGGGAGTAATGATGAGTCGCACATCGTTTTCGCAGACGGAAAAATCTATTGGGATGATGATGTCTCTAGGCTATCGAGCGCCCAAGATTCTCCACGATTTACCTTCACAAAAACCACTTTTGGCGTTTGTATCCAAAGAAGCAATGAATCATCAAAAGTCACAAACAGAATTTGTAAAAACCTATGGTCAAGAAGTTTTTCAGACGGATAAGGTCATTGGGTATCGTGTTCCATTAGATGCTTTCGCAAAAGCAGTGGAGCAAGGCAAGCAGCAATTGCAAAAAGAAATAGATACCCGTAAATTGTACAAACACGGTAGCATTTTATCTACGGATTCATTGCCCAATTATATCTATCACTCCTTTGATGAGCTATCTAGCAAAAAATCCTACTATTCACAAGGTGCTTTTGAAGCAGATGTCGATATTCTCCGCAAGGAAAAAAGTCAAATTATATTTGATGCACCAATGCCCCATCCCAAAAAGGGACAACAATACGAGCTATCTTTTTGGATCTATGTCGGGCAACAATTAGGGCCGTTGACTTCATATAAGCTGTATGAATATGATGCCAAAGCACCGCAAACTATTTTGGCCAAGTGGCACAAGGGGATTCGGTTTGACTTAAAAAAACTGGACAATGGATGGGCATATATATCTGAGACACTTACTTTACAGGGAGATGATACCAGAATAAAGATAGAAGTGCTGAATGAATATGCTCCAGAAACACCGTTTTGGGTGGATGAGTTGATTATTCGACCTGTCGAAACGGACTTGTATCAAGTGACGGATAGAGCTATTTGGAAAAATGGATTGTTTTATGAATCACTGGTTCAGTAAAAACAATACTCAGCCAATAACACAACTTGGGTCAAATAGAAAAGACCGGAAAAATGCAGTAGTCCAACGGACTAAAGCCCATTAAACAAAAAAGGCTGTCTCTTGGGAGAGACAGCCGTATTCAATAAAGACTTGAAATCTAATTCATTGAGCTTTCATTTGGCTTAATACTCGTCCTCATTAAATAAAAAGTCATCTTTACGCGGATAGTCTGGCCAAAGCGCTTCTATATCTTCAATCATTTCACCTTCTTCTTCTATTTCTTGAAGATTCTGGATAACTACTTCGGGTACACCATTACGATAAGCGTAATCAATCAACTCGTCCTTTGTGGCAGGAAAAGGTGCGTCCTCTAAGTAGTTTATAAGTTCTAATGTCCAAATCATTACTGTGAATTAACAGTTAAAAAAAAAGTAACCAGAAAATCATATCAATAAGCTATAATCTCCTGTCCACCAAGCACTGCCGTTGCAGTTTGTCTTAGGCGTGCAAAAGTAAGGAAAAAGAAACCAAACATGCAAGCCCTTTGCAGAAAAAAAATAGCATTAGCACTTTGCTAACAATCCTTCAGCTGCAAATTCTACAAAATTAACATGGCATCACCATAACTATAGAACTTGTATTTCTCTTTGATCGCTTCTTGATAGACTTCTTTCATAAATTCTTTTCCTGCAAAGGCAGAAATCATAATAAAAAGACTAGACAAAGGTAAATGAAAATTGGTAATGATAGCATTAGCAATTTTGAACTCATACGGCGGAAAAATAAACTTATTGGTCCATCCTTCAGCAGGGTTCAAAACACGCTTAGCAGATACTGCGGACTCCAAAGAACGCATCACAGTAGTCCCCACAGCACAAACTCTCTTTTCATTAGCGAGGGATGCATTTACTTTGTTTACGGTGTCGTCCGTTATTTTAAAGTACTCCGCTTCCATCTTATGCTTAGAAAGGTCTTCCACTTCAATATTTCGGAAAGTCCCCATCCCCACATGAAGCGTTACTTCTGTCAAATCAACTCCGTTGATTTCAAGTCGCTTCATCAGCTGACTACTGAAGTGTAACCCAGCGGTAGGTGCAGCGACCGCCCCGACTTCCTTAGCATAAATCGTCTGGTATCTTTCTTTATCGAAGGCTTCTACGGGTCTATTGATATATTTCGGTAAAGGAGTCTTACCTAATTGATTAATGACATCCATAAAGGGTATTTCGTCATCTCCTTCATAAAAGAAACGCAGAGTACGACCACGAGACGTGGTATTATCCATGACTTCAGCCATTAACTCAACCTTGCTATCAGGACTAGAAAAAATCAATTTGTTTCCCACTCTTATTTTTCGTGCAGGATCCACCATAACGTCCCAAAGCATAGTCTCTGGGTTCAATTCACGCAACAAAAATACTTCAATCTTAGCGCTAGTTTTTTCTTTAATCCCATACAAACGGGCAGGAAAGACTTTGGTGTTGTTGAATATCATCGTATCCCCTTCATCAAAGTAATCTAACACATCTTTAAAAAGTTTGTGTTCAATTTTACCCGTATCACGGTGTACGACCATCAATCTTGCTTCATCCCTTTCGTCCGCTGGATATTGCGCAACTAATTCTTTTGGAAGGTCAAAATTGAAGTTGGATAGTTTGGATCTCATATATCATTTTATTTTCAGCCTGCAAAGGTAATAATTTTTAGTCTAAAAGGTAGTTTTTAGACTGATTATTTTACAAGTTCTGGGTAGTTAACCCAAGAATAAAGCATTAGTTCTTAGTTTTTTGCGATATTTCTATGTTTTTTTGCGATTTAGTGCCCCTTAATTTATTTCTTTGCAGAAAAACATCCTATGAAACGCATGTCCCTTTCCATCGCTTTAGCTTCAAAGTCACCTAGAAGACAACAATTGCTTCAAGAAGCCGGCTTCCAATTTCGTGTGGTACTACCCAATATTGAAGAAATATACCCTGATGACTTAACGCCAAGCTTGGTGCCTGCTTATTTATCTGCACTAAAAGCCAAAGGTGCCCTACACCTGACAAAGCCAAATGAGATTATTTTGGCAGCGGATAGTGTCGTCATCCAAGATGGTAGAATTTACGAAAAGCCTACGGATCGTGACCATGCTCTAGAGATTTTGTCCTCCCTTTCGGGAAATATCCATCAAGTGGTCACAGGGGTCACCCTACTCTCTTCTCTTGGCAAAGAAAGAACTTTTAGTAGCTTTACGGAAGTAACCATGGAAAAACTTTCTCCTGAAGAAATTGAATTCTATGTGGACAATTTTAACCCATACGACAAGGCTGGCGCTTATGGCATCCAAGAGTGGATTGGTCATTGCAAAATATCTAAAATAAATGGCTCATACCTTAATGTGATGGGGTTGCCTGTAGATTTGGTCTATCAGAATCTTGGGGCTTTTTTGTAATACAGGACTAGCGGTAATACGGTTTAGCGGTGTAACACGGTTTAGCGGTGTAGCGGTGTAATACGGTTTAGCGGCGCGGGTGCAGTGTTGCCGTGACCGGGCGACCAGCAACCATACGTTTGGTTTTCGACGGAGCCGGTAGAGCAAATTCATGAATTTGCTCTACGACAACACCCTAAAGGAATCAAAAAACTTTTCCATGTATGCATTATTTTTAGCGGCATACATGGTCACAGCGCAAGCAATATAGGCTTTATTCTCTATGAATATCACACGATATCTTGAAAAGGCTTTTCCTTGTGCCAATAACTCAAAATCATAAGTATCATGCCCCTGAACAGATGTTTTTTGCAAAAACATCAAAGATCCACCCGTTTTCTTTAGTTTTTCCGCAAGGATGTCCTTAAAACAATCATTGTACTCATTAGGTGAGCTTTGCGGGCATGTTGAGCCTGTAAAGGTTTTTATTTCGACTTGGTAAAAATAATTTGAGTCCACGTCAAACTCTCCTAGATACTGAAATCGTTTTATCTGTCCTGGCATTCCTTCACGGATTGTATCTTCCGCAAAAGTGGGCTCCCCAGGAAATCGAACACTAAACTCCATATCTTCTAACTTCATGACTTTCCAATCATCTTCTATCATAACTCCTGCGGGAATCATCCGATTAATGTAGTTTGCAGACGGGACTAGCGGACAAGAAAAGCGATGGCTATAAGCACAGGAAGGATTATAGGCCTTATTAAAATCAATAATGATGGAATCAGATTCTGGGATTTTTAAATCAATATAACGACCGCCACCATAGGACTCAACACCATTTGTCAAATCAGCGAAAGGTAAGAATAGATAATCTTTATATTCTACATTAGTCAACAATTCTTGGTTTTGGAAGATATCCAATTGATACTCTTGCCCATCCAGTGTAAAGTTTGCGACTCCAAATTTCAAATAAATAGGCTTCCTATCCGTATTGGTAGGCATTTGGAAAGACTTTTCGTCTGACATTCGCGTAAAATGGGCAACAATTCGATATTTTTTATCGATCTTAAAGAAAGGAAGGCGCTCAAATTTGAGCAAATCTACTTCATCCAAAGGAGATTTATTTGGATCCTTAAATTCTTTGTTTAGGTTTTCTTGAAAACCTTGAATTTCTGTGATATAAGCATCTTGCGCTTGCGCTAAAAAAGCAAAGCAAACAAAAAATGGCGTAAGGGTGGCGTGTAGGATAAGTGCTCTCATGGTCATTGCGTTGTTAGTCTGTTTTACTAAAAAAAACAGATAATGTTATGCAAATTACCGATAAATAACAAAAAAGTCAACAATTGGGGCTAAAAACTCCCGTTAACCACCTGTCGCATGCTTTAATTCTTCAATAATATTGTTCCAATAAATCTCTTCTTCGTCTTTAAAAGAATCGTCACAGGTAGTTTTTACCTTAAGGATTGTCTCCCGAGTAATTGGTGAACGAATAATCTCAAACATAGTGCTTTCAGGTTTTTCTCGATCCATCCAATCAAATTGAATTTTGGTTTTGGAGTGATCTTCTGTCAATATAGCTTTTTCAGTTTCTTGCTCCCAATTAAAGGTGTACAGATTATTATCTATTTCTACTTCTTCGCAAAACCATGATTTTAGCCCTTCAGATGTCGTTACAAACTTATGGAGCATAGCCGGAGAACAAGCAAAAATAAATTCCAAATCTACTTCTGTGCGATTACCCATTCTATTTTTTTTTAATTCCAAAATACAGGTATAACATCAATTCAGAAAAGACATTTTCCTATTTTTATAGTACAAAAGAAACATTCAATCAAAAAGTAAAAAAACAAATCACTAAAACAAGCTAGTCATAACCACGTGATTTAAAGTACTTTATAGAATTTGAAGAATCTTAAGCCGTAATATACCAAAATATGGTAAAAAAACGCAAAAGAAGGGGGTATTTAGCACAAAATTAACAATTCAACTTGACAAGCGCCCCAATTGCGCTTAACTTTGCCCCACTAAACAATGTAGTTCTTCTCATTGCATATCCAATCCTGACGAACCAATTACCAAGCCGTAGAGCCATTGCAACAGTGCAACGGTCTAACCCATTTTAACACATTACCGTACATGAGACAGTTAAAGATTACCAAATCAATCACCAACCGGGAGAGCCAATCGTTAGAGAAGTATCTCCAAGAAATTGGAAAAGTTGATTTATTGACCCCCGAAGAAGAAGTGGACTTAGCGAAAAAGATTAAACAAGGAGATCAAAGAGCGCTCGAACAATTGACCAAAGCAAATTTAAGATTTGTCGTGTCCGTTGCTAAGCAGTACCAAAATCAAGGACTTTCTCTCAGTGATTTAATTAATGAAGGCAACTTAGGACTCATAAAAGCCGCTCAACGGTTTGATGAGACTAGAGGCTTCAAATTTATCTCCTATGCTGTTTGGTGGATTCGTCAATCCATCCTTCAGGCCTTGGCAGAACAAAGCAGAATCGTCAGACTTCCTCTTAACAAAGTCGGCTCCTTGAACAAAATCAATCGTGCATTTTCTGAGTTAGAGCAAGAGTTTGAGCGGGATCCTTCTGCGGAAGAGTTGGCTAATGCTCTTGAGATTTCTACTAGCGAAGTTGAAACTACACTTGGTGTCGCTGCTAGACATATTTCCGTCGATGCTCCCTTTGTAGAAGGTGAAGACAACTCGCTTTTGGATGTTTTAGAAAACAATAAAACACCAGAGACCGACAGACACCTTGAATATGTGGACTCCTTGAGAAAAGAAATTGAACGGTCTCTTAGTACTTTGAGCCCTAGACAAGCTGATGTCGTGAAGCTTTACTTTGGCATTGGACTGGCCCACCCTATGTCCCTTGAAGATATTGGAAAACAATTTGACTTAACTAGAGAAAGAGTCAGACAAATCAAAGACAAAGCCATCAACAAACTCCGTTCAGCTTCCAAAAGCAAACTCTTAAAGCATTATCTGGGACAGTAATAAAAAGAGTACTTAGGAATACTTAAAGGTGAAAGATGAAGGGTAAAAGGATTTTAACACTGGTAAGAATAAAACCCTAAGCATCAACACGTTGCGGCGTTGCGTGCCATTCAAATTACGGGCGGCAGCAACACCACAACAAATTAACAGTAAGAAAAAACCCTAAGCATCAACACGTTGCGGCGTTGCGTGCCATTCAAATTACGGGCGGCAGCAACACCACAAACAGACCAAAACTTAAATTAATTACCTTTCCACAAGACCGTAGAGACATTATTCACCTTATCGCACTCTGAGACAGCTGAAAAAGGATCTAATTCTAATATAACTACGGGAGTAAATTTCGTCATTTTTTCTAGTGATACTTTCATCGTTCCACTTATTTTTTCTCCAAATGCTAACTCAAATTTTTTCTCATCAAAAATATCATCAAAATGCTCCCCTCCAACGATTAGCGCCCCCCGTGTTAATCTGGGGATAGACGCAAAAAATGCCTTGATACTTAAATTATCATGCCGATCATTTTTTCTATCAAACTTAAAGGTGCCTTCTCCATAATTAATCAGATTGAATTCCAGGTAGATATTTCGTTTTGAGCTTCTTACAACTTCTAAGTCTTCCACTACTAAATCAAAACATTTACTGGATGCTTCGGGCTTAGGTAGCTGCCCAATTGGGCTCATTGTTTTCACTTCTTTTTCGTGCTTAGGCTGCGTGGATTTCTTAGGCTTGTTTTTTTCGTTGTTATTTACGTTTTTTTCTTCTACAATCTCGTGAACCTTTAGGTACTTTTTCTTTTCCACTTCCGCAATTGTAGGTTCTACTTTTGTGGTATCTTCTTTGGTCAATCTTCGTACCTTGAAAGACCTTGGAGTAAATAATTGCCCAGCACGGATTAAAGTGTTATTGGAAGCAATCAGCTTCTTTAATATCCGCTCCTTATAAGGTGTTAGCTGCCCTTCAAACGATTCTCCAAAAGTAACGATAACCGTTTCGAGATTTAGGCCATCGTAAAGTCTGATATCTTGGCGCCCAGTATTGGACAAAACCAAAGATATTTTTAGATTCTTCTTTGATTCAGATACTACTTTTGCAGAGCTCAAATGAATACGTTTTCCAATGTATTCTGTAGCCCATTGTCCGTAGCCGACTTGCGTCAAAAATAAAAAGATGACCAGCCAAAAAGCATAGTTTAATTTCATAGATTTCGGTTCCATTTGAAAAGTGTCACAAATATACCTGTTTTGGGTTAATTTACACATGAAAACATCACAGTTTCATAGTTTTACTTTACAATAATAGCCCCAAAAGTACATTTTTGTTGCTGAGACGATAGGTATAACCTAAAATTAACAAACTTCTCCTGAAACGGATTAACAGATTAACGGGGGGACTGGGGGACGATTTTGCGGGTAACGGTATGGATTGTAACAGGCTGAAGCCTGTTGTACTGGTTGCAACAGGCTGAAGCCTATTGTACTGGATTGCAACAGGCTGAAGCCTGTTGTACTGGATTGCAACGGGCTGAAGCCTGTGGTACTAGACAATTCCTGACCGATCAATACTCTTTTCCAAGGAAATAAAAGTCTCGGTGCGCTGGATGCCATCGACTTGCTGGATTTTTTCATGCAACACTTCTCTTAGGTGAGAAGTATCCCGACAGATAATTTGGGCAAAAATGGAGTAAGCCCCAGTTGTATAATGCGCCGAAATCACTTCTGGTATATCTCTAAGCTGCTCAACAACTTTTTCATAATAAGAGCTCTTTTCTAGGTAGATACCCAGGAAAACAAAAATATCAAAACCGAGTAGCTGATAATCGACAATCAGTCTTGAGCCCGTTATGACGTTCATTCTTTCCATTTTCTTTATTCGTACATGGATAGTGCCGCTAGAGACAAATAATTGGGAAGCTATTTCGGAGTAGGAAGTCTTTGCATTTCGAATTAAGATATTCAAAATGCCTCTATCTAAATCATCAAGTTGATGCATGGGTAATTTTATTTTTCAATTAAATATGTGCTATTCAAAGCAAAACATAGCTATGAACACAATTTAAAGGTTTTAACAAATCTCGGCTCAAAATTAGTATAAATATCTAAACTTTAGATAAATATTAACATAACAATTTACTTACTATATAAAAAATATTGAAAACTGAAGGTTCTTAGTCGTCTTCGGGAGAGTCTGAAGTCTCCATCATGATTTCCTTCTCTGTCGCCCTATTTTTATACTACGGGTTTAATTTTTTGCTGCCAAATTCATAGGGACATTCTCCTTACTTCTTAGAAATGCGATACAGCACATGTTGCGAAAGCGCATGCCCTACTTCCACCTTAGGATGCGCAAACTCCCCTACTTTTTTCATCCCTATTTTTTGCATGACCTTTTCTGAGCGATAGTTGATACAAGGGGTAAAAGAATAGATTTCCGTCAAATTTAAGTGTGAAAAGCCAAATTCAAGACATCTTTTTGCGCCTTCTGTGGCATAGCCCAAGTTCCAAGCATTTTTTTTCAAACGCCATCCGATTTCGACACAGGGAGTAAAACTTGTTTTGTATGGCGTACGAGCAAGACCGATAAAGCCAATAAACGCTCGGTCTTCTAAATTATCCACTGCAAAAAAGGTAAAATGGTGCTCGTGATAATGCTTTTTCAACCGCTCAGCTAGAGCATCGGATGCGGCAGCACTTAAAACACTGGGAAAAAACTCCATCACGTCTTTGTCTTGGTTCATTTGAGCAAATGGCACCAAATCTTCCTTCTGCCAATTGCGAAAGCCAAGTCTCTCAGATTGGAATAAATACATATTAGAAACGATAAACGATGGCATTGATATGCATACCAGCCCCGACGGAAGTAAAAACGACATTATCCCCTTTTTGAATTTGATGGTCTCCAAGCTGCTGTTTCAAAATCAAATCCAACATCGTTGGGATGGTCGCCACAGAGCTATTTCCAAATTTTCCAATAGTCATCGGCATCGCGCCGGCAGGTACTGGCTGATTATACAGTTTATACAATCTATTAATGATGGCTTCGTCCATTTTTTCATTAGCCTGATGAATGAGCACTTTAGATATATCCGTAATATCTAGTCCAGCGTCTTCGATGGTTTGTTTAATAGCTACGGGCACATGTTTTAGCGCAAAAGTATAGATTTTTCGCCCCAGCATTTTGATGTACAAATTGTTATCATCGACTTCAGGCTTATAAGTGCGTCCATTAAAAAGATAATGGGCTTCTTCAAGGGTATGGCTCTGGGTATTATGGCTTAACAACCCCCTTTCGGTAGACTCTTTTCTTTCGACAACTGCGGCACCCGCTCCATCGGCAAAAATCATGGAATCTCGATCATTTTTATCAACCACCCTAGACAAGGTTTCTGCTCCAATGACCAAAATTTTTTTAGCCATCCCTGCCTTGATAAATGCTTCGGCTTGAATCATCGCCTCCACCCATCCAGGACATCCAAATACCATGTCATACGCCACTATTTTTGGATTCTTCAGACGTAATTTATTTTTGACCCTAACCGCAATACTAGGCATAAAATTAGATCGTGGGTCACCATCGACTACTTCTCCAAAATTAGTTGCGCAAATGATATAGTCAAGGGTTTCAGGATCGATTTTGGCATCTTCGATGGCTCTTTGGGCTGCAATCGTAGCAATATCTGAATTATTTTGATCGGGACGAATGTACCTACGTTCTTGAATCTTAGTAATATCGTAGAATTTTTCGATTATTTTTTCATTAGGATAAGCATAGGCTTCACCCTTTTCATCAAAAAAATTATTTTGGAGAAAATTTTCGTTGCTCTTACACACTTCAGGTAAATAATGCCCTGTTCCTATTATCACCGTTTTTGTCATCCTATCTGATTTATCACCATTAATTGAGTAAGGAACACACCCAAAATAATCTCACCTATAATATAAGTACATTATTCTGATTGTATTCCTAAGAAAGTAATCAAGCTACAAAGATACGTATTTGTTTCAAGAATTCGTCTTAGTAATCACCAATAGGTTGTTTTTTTTCTATAAATAGTTTCTTATCTACTTGATATTCAGTACTTTATAGCCAATTATTTTTTTTATTATTCCAGCTTAAAATATACCGAAAAGTATAATTATCAAATTTAGCAGTGCCTAATTAGACATTAGGTAGGTACAAAAAAAAAGCTCGTGACTTTTCACGAGCTGAATCGAATTTTACAATTCTTAACCAAAACTTACACAACCTTATACTTGCAAGTTCTATGCCAAAACTTGTTATAACAATACAAATTACATTAGTTCCTAATACTTCTTGGTATCTGCAAGCTGGCAAATTGAACGCCGAAGGCAATTGAACGCCAAAGGCAATTGAACGTCCGAAGGCAATTGAACGTCCGAAGGACAAATTGAACGTCCGAAGGACAAATTGAACGCCGAAGGCAATTGAACGCCAAAGGCAAATTGACGCCGAAGGCAAGTTGAACGCCGAAGGCAAATTGAACGTCCGAAGGACAAGTT
>CAMZKG010000074.1 GCA_947311105.1 uncultured Saprospiraceae bacterium | reverse complement strand
ACGGGTGTAGTGGGTGTAGTGGGTGTAGCGGGTGTAGTGGGTGTAGCGGTGTAACGGGTATAGCGGTGTAACGGGTGTAACGGGTGTAGCGGGTGTAACGGGTGTAGCGGTGTAACGGGTATAGCGGTGTAACGGGTGTAGTGGGTGTGACGGGTGTAGTGGGTGTAGCGGTTAACGGGTATAGCGGTGTAGCGGGTGTAACGGGTGTAGCGGTGTAACGGGTCTAACGGGTCTAGCGGTGTGACGGGTCTAGCGGTCTAGTGGTGTAGCGGGTGTAATGGTAGCTGTACTGAATGGTCGAGCAAAACGAGATTTTACCATTGCTCCAAAAAAAAACCTTTCAGCTATGCTGAAAGGTTTTTTACTTATTTTCCAAGATTGAATCTCAAGGTGATCCCCGAGCTGGTAGACACGGTCGGGGGGCTAGAAGAAGTCTTAGGGTTTGTCCGACGGTGGTCAAAATAAAACTGCAAAGTCAAGCGGTCATTAATGTTATAATCGACCGTAGGTGACATGGAGAAGGTGTTTGTACCGCGAATCGGTAGCGGTTTTTTAATATTTTGATCTAACTGGTGATTATAGGTGACATCATCCCTTAGGGAGAAATTCATCTTAATGACCAGATTTTTGGCCTTAGGCTTTTTAGCACCACGTCTTCCCGGTTTTTTACCTTTTTTATCATCCTTTGTTGTTTTCTTCTTGGTTTTTTTGCGTCGCTTTTTCTTTTTCTTACTTTCCAAAAATCCAAACTTCACATCCTTGATTGTATAACCAAATCCAAAAGTCACATCAGTGGTTTTTGTTTCGGCTAATTTGTAATCAATAAAGCTTAAGTCTAAATTTCTAGATTTATTGTAAGAGAAGTTCAAGCTCATATCATTCTTCATGCGCATATCTAACCCAATCAATGGGTTGAACTGCTCCCGTATGGTAATGTCCGGAATTTCAAACTGCGAATAATAACTGTAGGTGTTTTCATTCAGTTTTTCTTTATTGTTTGGGTCGTAATTAGTCGCCGTATTATAGGCATTTACGGTCATCTTAGACGAGTATCCATGTCTCAAGCTGAAGCTCTTAAATAATGCTTTGAACATTGGGAGCTTGGATAAACCTGTATAGTTCAATTTCCAGTTGGGTCTAGGAATGGTCTTCAAGAAGGACAATTGCTCGACATTAGGATCTTTTTTGGTGTAAGCCGAAAGGAATGCCGGAATCAATACGTCTTGTTGGAATCTGCCATAACCTTCAACATATCCAGTGTCAATCTGATGTTGTGGAATGTTCGGTGGGATAGGTAGCCCCTGCTCTTCTAAATTTTGGATATACAACCTTCGTGAGATGACCTGCCTATTGTCTTCAAACTGATGAAAAAGCCCAACAATATCCTTTTGGAAAATGGTATTTGCATTGTAAAAGGAGATGGTATAAGAGCCGACCGTTCGTGGCAATGCATGTACGATGTCTCTAAATCCATCATTCAGCGTATCCTTAAACATCTCGGTACGATTGCGGGTAAAGTCCTTAGATACGTCCACATCAATCTTAAAATCTCTAAAAGGCTCTACCGTCACCGAAGCATTAAACTCTTGTGCGTAGGTACGAGATAATGGCTGATTGAGCATGATATCATCGGTAATCCAATTGTTTCGAGCCAAGGAATTTAATTTGGCGTCATTGGGTTGAAAACCGGTGATATAATCCCAGCCAGGAGCTGCGAAGTTTTCATTTTGCCCCAAGACCTTTGCTCGTGGCGTAAATCCAGGCACTACCGAAGCATATCGCTCAGAATAAACCACACGCCCTTTACGGACAGAAAGTAGCATCCGAACTAAACCTGATTCCACCTTAGACGGTTGGCGTTCTTTCTTCTTCTTTTTCTTCTTTGCTTTTTTAGACTTGGATTTTCCTTTTTTTGACTTTGTGTTTTTGTCCGCTTTACCAGTTCCTTTGCCTCCTTTCTTATCCTTTCCTGCTTTCGCAATATCCTTTTTGTCTGGCTGGTCAACTTCGTCCTTAGATTTTTTATCTTTTCTATCCCGACGGCTTCGACGACTTTTCTTCCCGCCAGGGCCTTCTCTATCGTCGAGTGTTGCTCGACGACTGGAGCGAGAATTACGTCTAGAAGAACGCGAACTGCGCCCACCCAACGACTTATCAACCTTTTTAAGGTATTTAGATTTGCTGTAAAGCTTGGTGAAATTCAAATCTCCATTAATCTTACGCACCTGTCCATTTTGGGCGATATTTCCTAGTTCTTGGATGTTTAAGGCGGCAGCATTCCAACTATAATCAGCACTTAAAGTTGCCTTTGCCCGTATCCAATTCATGTATGGGATGTGCTTAAATGGCAAGTCATAATTTAAGGTCATGTTATGACGGTATTGCTTAATGCGTCCCAAGGTCTTAATATTTGTCCAAATAGAATCTTTTACATAACCATCAGGCCGAAGATTACCATTGGCATCAAACTCCGTTGGTTCATCAATAACCGAATTGGTCTGTGCATTAAAGGCAAATTTTAGCGCCTTTGTCAAGTTCCAGTTTAAGTTGTAATCTCTATCCCAAACAAAATTCTTATTGTAATAGGTATTCAACAAGGGATCTTCTCCTGCAAAACGATAAATGGTTTTGTTGAAGGAGCGATCCATCGTGGTGGATACACCAAAAGAATTAGGAATTAGATTAAAGTTGAATTCCGTAAGGAATTTTAAGTATTTATCCTTTTTAATTAGCTTTTTAAAAGGCTTGATGTATTTTGTCTT
>CAMZKG010000073.1 GCA_947311105.1 uncultured Saprospiraceae bacterium | reverse complement strand
AACAACGGAGTAAGTCGCTGCGGCAGCAAACGGAGCGAAGCGACATTGAACGGAGCGAAGCGACAAAATGAACGGAGCGAAGCGACAAAATGAACGGAGCGAAGCGACAAAATGAACGGAGCAAAGCGACAAATTGAACGAAGCAAAGCGACAAAAAAAAAGAAAAAATAAGAAATAAAGCTAAAAATCCTTAACTTTGCGGATTAGCGCTTAAAATAGACATTTTGGGAGCTACACACTATCAAAACGTTAACTCCAATACAAGAACAAATGAACATTAACGAATATCTAGAGCACACCGTGCTAAAAGCAGATACGACACCCGAGAAAATTAAACAAATTTGTGATGAAGCCATTGCGAATGATTTTAAAGGGATTTGTATCCCACCGTATTATGTCAAAGAAGCTAAAAATCACCTTTCCGAAAGGTCAGATATTAAGCTTGTGACGGTTATTGGCTTTCCGATGGGCTACTCGGCGACAGCAGCCAAAGTCGAAGAAATCAAGCGTGCGATCAATGATGGAGCGGATGAATTAGACGTGGTCATTAATGTAGCCGCGATAAAAGCAGGAAATTGGAGCTTGGTGGAGAGCGATGTGGAGAGTGTGACGATGATTACTCATCTCAAAGGCAAAGTCATCAAACTCATTACGGAAGTAGGTTTTTTGACCGAAGATGAACTAAAAAAAGTGTGCAATATCGTCACGAAATATTCAGTTAATTACTTTAAGACATCTTCTGGATATACTGGGGTTGATACCACGCCAGAAATGATAGCAAAGATTCGTAAGATGTTGCCTTCGGATATATTGATTAAAGCATCAGGGGGCGTGCGTAACTTAGAGACCGCAAAAGCCGTTATAGAAGCTGGTGCTACTCGAATAGGTAGCTCTTCTTGTGTAAAAATTGTCGAAGACGCAAAAGAAAAAGTGTGATAAAAAGAATATTTTTTGTGCTGATATTTGGCTCTATTGCTCTATTGAGTAAGGCTCAAATCAATTTTTCGGAAGATTTTTTGATTGAGCGGATGATGAGTCGGTATGTAGAGATTAATCAGGCAAATCCTACTGTAGCTGGTTGGAGAATCCAAGTCTTGGCTTCTACGGATAGGCGAAAGGTGGAAGCAGCTTATTCTAGTTTTAATGGGCGCTTTCCAGAATATCCTTGCGAATGGGGGCATTCAAAACCCTATTATAAACTGAAGGCTGGAGCGTTTTTGACTCGGTTGGATGCCATTGCTGCGGTCAAAAAAATTAAAAAATATTATCGGACGGCACTTCCAACTTACGATAGTCATATCCGCATTCAAGAAATTTTATCTCACTAAATAATCACCCCCTAGGATGGCTAATCCAAGAGTTGGAAAGCTTGACATCGTTACGACTTCGTTGTTTATCTCATTGATTATATTGGGGTGGATTATGTATTATGCGGTGACTTATGACCCCAATAGTACGGTTTCTGCCTTTGACTTGACGAAGGGCTTGGGCAAGGAGACGTTATGGGTAGGAAGTTCGATTATCTTATTTTTCCTAGTTCAGGTATTAGATTCTCGAGTATGGAGCGGCTTTGCCTTGATTTTTTATGCCATAGGCATCTTGTTGCTAATAGGGGTTATCTTTTTTGGTTCGAGTATCAAAGGAGCTACGTCATGGTACACGTTTGGGGGCTTTTCATTTCAGCCGTCGGAGTTTGCTAAGTTTGGAACGGCCTTGGCGGTATCGTCGGTATTGAGTGGTCCATCGGATGATATGGCTAATCCTAAAACGAGATTGATCGCTTTTGGGTTGTTGGCATTGCCTGTTTTGTTGATAATGTTACAGCCTGATGCAGGTTCTGCACTGGTATTTACGTCCTTTTTTATACTTTTTTACCGCAAGGGGCTGAATGGCAACATCTATGTCATTGGATTTATCTTGGTGGCGTTGTTTATTTTGAGTTTGATTTATCCAAGTTATGGGATTTTGATGGTGTTGTTGGCAGCAGGCTTAGTGTTTGCGGTGAATAAAAGGGACAAAAAGAGTCAAGAATACGCCATGATAGCTGGAGCATTGATTTTTGGGTTTTATTTTATGGATAAGGCTTGGTCAATTGTACCATTGGCATTGATGATGATTCGTCGAGTCGTCTTGTACTTTACCAATGGGGATTTGAAAAAATTAGTGTTCCATTTTGCGACTTTATTGATCGCTGTTGGCATCGTCTATGGTGCGAGATATTTTTATGATGATGTGTTAGAGCCGCATCAACAAGAAAGAATTAATGTGTGGCTGAATCCGTCAAAGTGTGACCCAAGGGGCTCTCTGTACAATGTCCTGCAATCAAAAATGGCGATAGGCTCTGGAGGATTGACGGGGCGTGGCTTCCTTAAAGGGGAGTTGACACAGCTAAATTATGTACCCGAACAAAGCACCGATTTTATTTTTTGTACGATTGGTGAAGAACATGGATTTGTCGGGGTCGCATTGACCATTTTTATTTTTCTGGCTCTAGTCCTGCGTCTTACCTATTTGGCCGAAAGGCAACGGCTCTCCTTTGCTCGTAATTATGGTTATGCCCTTGCGGGAATACTATTTTTTCACTTTATGATTAACATCGGGATGACTATGGGATTGTTTCCTATTATTGGTATTCCGTTGCCGATGGTTAGTTATGGGGGTACGTCTTTGATGATGTTTACATTGATGATTAGTGTGATGATTAAGTTGGATCAGAGTCGGCATAGTAAGGGGTAGGTTCGGTACAGCAGTTTAGCGGTGTAATGGTATAATGAGCTTAAATTTTTATAGTATTTTGCTGTTAAAATCCCCCAAAACACGTATTTTTACAAAAAACAACTATTTTTCCGCAAGGGGATACCCCAAAATAACTTGTGGAGTCATCTTTAAAGTAGCGATATTGCTAACTCTAGAAATTAAAGAACGATGTTTAAATTCTTAAAAATAGGACGTACGACCAGAAATCGGAGTTTTAACTACATCCCCCGCTACTACGATGAACGAAAAGAGCGGCTGGATGCCATTTTGGATAGACATGCCGATCGGACGGATGCCGATAGGATGAAAGCGAGAATCTCCGCAGGAAATAAAAGGATGAGAACCAATCGGGGCGGAACAACTTATCGTGAACAATCTAAGGCGATGTTTGTCAGAGTTTTATTAATTTTGCTGGCGCTAACGACGATTGCTTATTATTTGGTGGGTATTTATCTGCCGAGTATCGCTGCTTACTTAGAATAATGTGGCTAAAGCCATAACAAAACAATACTATGCCTGATATTATTCAGCTACTACCCGATCCAGTAGCGAATCAAATCGCCGCTGGCGAAGTGATTCAGCGACCTGCTTCTGTCATCAAAGAATTGGTGGAGAATGCCATTGACGCGGATGCCACAGAAGTGAAAGTAATCGTCAAAGATGCAGGCAAAACGCTCATCCAAGTTATCGATAATGGAAAAGGAATGTCAGAAACAGATGCTCGATTGAGTTTTGAGCGGCATGCCACTTCCAAGATTCGGAAAGCGGAAGATTTATTTGCCATTAATACGATGGGTTTTCGGGGCGAAGCATTGGCTTCTATTGCTGCAGTCGCGCAGGTGGCGATGAAGACTAGGCGAGCAGAAGATGATGTTGCCGTCTGCATCCATATCAAAGATTCAAAGATTACTTCTCAAGAGCTTTGTCAGGCACCTAAAGGTACTTCTTTTTCGGTAAAGAACCTTTTTTATAATGTGCCTGCACGACGTAATTTTTTAAAGTCGGATACGGTTGAATTTCGGCATATTACGTCTGAGTTTATTCATATTGTTTTGGCTCATCCCCAGATTCATTTTTCGCTACACCATAATGACAAAGAGATTTATCATTTGCCGAAAGGTAATCTGCGTCAACGGATTATCGGGATTTTAGGCAAAAAGTATAATGAACGCCTGGTGCCTGTCGAAGAAGTGACAGATACTATTGGGATTCAGGGCTTTGTGGGTAAGCCCGAATTTGCCAAGAAGAAACGTAGCTATCAATATTTTTTTGTGAATAATCGCTTCATCAAAAGTCCTTATCTCAATCATGCATTGCGTAGTGCGTATGATGAGTTGATTGGCAAAGACATGCACCCTTTTTACATTTTGTTTATTGATATTGACCCCAAGCAGATAGATATAAATGTGCATCCGACCAAGCAAGAAATAAAATTTGAAGATGAGCGTATTGTCTATAATTACCTGAAGGTGGCGACTCGTCACGCTTTGGGGAAGCATCATATTACGCCGACTTTGGATTTTGAAGCAGAGCAAGGACTAAATTTTAACCAGAATCGTCCGCAAAGAAACGAAGGGTTTTCGTCCGAAAGGACTTTTAAATCTCCAAGTTTTCCGCAGTCATCATCAGGTGGGAATACCAAAAATTGGGAAAAACTTTATTCTGGATTAGAGAAAATCTTGCCCATACTCGACCCCGAAGGCACAGCTATTCACATTGAGCGGGAAGACAATGTAGCTGCCAATACACCCCAAAATCAGCAAGAAAGTCGTCAGCTTTCTTTTACGGAACAGTCCAATTTGGACGAAGGGAAGTCAGACCATCGTGGGCCTTTTCAGATTCATAATACTTACATTGCCAATCAGATAAAGTCGGGGTTGGTATTGATTCATCAGCGTCGAGCGCACGAGCGAATTTTGTTTGAAAAATATTATCAAGCTTTTCAGGGTGGGGAGATGCTTACGCAAAAAGAACTTTTTCCGGATACGGTGACTTTGCCGACAGATGATGCTATTTTGATGAAGGCGATGATTCCAGAGCTGCAACTCCTTGGTTTTCAGATAGAAGACTTTGGCAATAACGCATTTATCGTGCATGGGATTCCAGCAGATATGGATGCTAATCCGACATTGGCGATAGAGACTTTGTTGAATCAGTATAAGGATAATTTGGATTTAGAATTAGACCATCGAGAGAATATTGCCCGCTCGATGGCGTCAAGTGCGGCGGTTAGAGTAGGGGAGACCCTTACGGAAAAAGAGATGACAGAGTTAATCAATTTGTTGTTTGCCTGTCAGATGCCCCATGCCAGCCCGACAGGCAAAAAGACTTTCATAAAACTGAAATTGGATGATTTGGCGCAGCAATTTAATTAGTTGCCCAAATTTCCTAATACCCGAATAAAAATGAACGTAAAAGTAATCAATAAGTCAAGCCATCCGCTTCCGCAATATGAAACACCTGGAAGTGCCGGGATGGATCTTAGAGCCAATATCACGGAGCCAATCACCTTGGCTTCGATGGAGCGCACATTGATACCCACAGGTCTGTACATGGAATTGCCGCAAGGTACAGAAGCACAGATTAGGCCGCGAAGTGGACTGGCCATCAAAAAAGGGTTGACGTGCTTAAATTCACCTGGGACGATTGATAGTGATTATCGTGGTGAGATTAAGGTGATCCTAGCCAACCTGTCCAAAGAGCCCCAAACGATTGAACCCGGCGAACGAATAGCCCAAATGGTCATCGCCCAATATACCCAAATTGTCTGGGAGTCCGTAGATAACCTTTCAGAATCGAAACGGGGGAGTGGCGGTTTTGGGAGTACTGGTGGTTGATGAGTTTAGGAGTACTTGCTATTGCAGCGACATTCGGTAGCAATGACGCGGACGGTAGCACAACTCATAAGTACTTTTAATAATAATAAAAAAAGCAATGAATCGTCCAATACTAGAAGTCAACTTGAAAGCCATTATCCATAATTTGGAATATTTTCGGTCGAATCTACGACCCGAAACTAAAATGCTATTTATGATAAAAGCCAATGCCTATGGTGCTGGCAGTGTCGCGGTAGCACGAGTGATGGAAGCACATGAGGTGGATTATTTGGGGGTGGCACGTACCGAAGAAGGAGTGACCTTGCGAAAAGCAGGAATTGTTATGCCGATTTTGGTCATGTTGGCGGACGATGAGCGTTATGGTGATTTAGTGAAGTATCATTTAGAACCGGAGATCTATTCAATAGAGCAGCTTGCGCAAATAGCCGACATGCAACAACCCCTAAAAATTCATTTGAAAATGAATACCGGCATGCACCGTTCGGGAATGGAGCCTATTGATATTCCGACGATTAAAAAAATCCTTTCGGAAAATACACAGCTAAAGGTAATGTCTATCGCATCCCATTTGACGGCTTCAGAAATGCCCGAGCATGACCAATTTACTCGTATGCAAGCCAATCGATTCCAAAAAATGTATAGCCAATTAGACTTACCTGTCATGAAGCATTTAGTGAATAGTAATGGTATCTTGCGCTTTCCCCAATATCATTTTGACATGGTTCGATTTGGGATTGGCATCTACGGAACAGGGGTCGAGATGGCACCACTCATCGCCACTAACACCCTGAAAGCCAGTGTCTTACAGGTCAGAATGGTCGCACCACCCGAAACCATTGGGTATTGCCGAAAGGGTGAATTAGACAAGCCATCACTCATCGCCACCTTAAATATAGGCTATGCGGATGGTATCAACCGATTGCTTGGAAATGGACGATATTCTTTTTTAATTTGGGGCCAACATGCACCGACCATTGGTAATATTTCGATGGATACGACGATGATTGATGTCACTGATATCCCCTATGTACAGGCGGGAGATGAAGTGATTATTTTTGGTAAAGACCACCCCGTGGAATTTTTAGCGCAAACTATCGATTCTATTCCTTATGAAGTTTTTACGAGTATTTCGGGGCGTGTAGAACGCATTTATCGGGCTTCGTTGTGACTTTTATTTTTGGCCACTTTACCCTAGGACTTCGGTAAAATTCACCTTTTTATTTACCCTTTAATGGCGTGTTCTTTTAGCTTTCTAAGTACCTTGCTATTGGGGGTGGGTGCTCCTTTAATTCCTTGATGCCCAATTATTAATCCAAGCGCCCCCCCAATAAGGCCGCCAATAGCTCCATATTTAATGGCTTTTCGCGTTTTCTTCGGATAATAATTAACTTTTGATTCCTTTGACTTCCCAATTAGCCCTCCTATTACCCCCTCCTGCTATGCCTGCAACCACACCAATACCCCCGCCACGAATCTTATGGGAATGTACTTCCCATATTTGATCCAATCGATATACGGTGGTCGTATAGTTACCTGTCTCATAGTCATACTTAGATGAAGAATCAGAAATGGTAATGGTTGAATCATCCACACTATAAAGTATTCCACTCGTTAACTCTGTCGTACCTTTAAGCCACAAATCCACTTGATACATTGCAAAATTTGTGGTAATCTTCTCTTGATTTTGTGCCAACAGAAAGGATTGCGCTTGAAGAGCAATTATTAAGATTAGTAGTCTTTTCATTTTATTATTTTTATTAGTTATCGATCAAATTAAGCTATTTTCACCAGCTAATTATTCACTTTTATTTTCCTTTGGTTTTCGTTTTTTTCAAATGGTCACAACGTTAAGCATATGCCCAGTGGCAATTTTTAAAATAAAGTTAATCATAATTCCTTAAACTTTGATTTTACACAAAAGCTTTATTTATAAGTAATTACTCGCCATTGGGTATATTGTGGTAGTGTCCTTATTTCTCATTTTAAGTTATATAAACTGTTCCTTTTCCTTTACCAATACTCTTAATTATCTGCTCTTTTTTCATATACTGCAAGTCCTTTTTTATTGTATTGATATTTATATTTGCAAATCTTTTTGCTAGATCCGATATTTTCAAAGGTTGGTTTTCTTTTAGGTATTCTTTTATCTTTTTTTGTCTTTCATTTAAATATCCACCTTTTGATTTAAAAACATCATATTTTGTATCAAGCCTTTGAGTCAGCATACTTAATTTGTCAAGGAAATACAAAACCCATTTTGAAATATTTTCATTTTCTATATTCCTGTTTTTTTGCCCTTCCATTAATGCCTGATAGTACTCTTTCTTGTTTTTTTCTATCAAGTTTTCGAACGAAACATATTGGATGAACATATAATCTTGTTGCAACAAAATAAGTGTCGTTAAAAGACGAGAGAGTCTTCCATTTCCGTCTTGAAATGGGTGTATTGAGAGAAACTCATATATAAAATTGACTGCTATTATTAATGGGTGAATTTCTTTTTTCTCAAATTGTTCATTTGTCCAATGAACCAAATCTCTCATTTCATTTTCAACAAGATGAACCTCCGTTGTGTTAAATATAACTTTTTGTATTCCATCCGGATAATTGGCAACTACTTTGTTTGAAAGAGATTTGTACTGTCCCCGATGCCTTGTGTCTTTGTCGCTATGTCGCAATAGGTTTTGGTGTAATTGCTTGATATAATTCTCAGTCAAACGAATATTCTCATAATTTTCATAAATTATTTCCAAAGTATCGTAATATCCTATAACTTCCTGTTCGTCTCTCGTTTTTAATTTTGTGATTTTAACATCATTGAGAAGTTCTTCAATCTCTTTGTCTGTCAATGTTCCGCCTTCTATTCTTGTTGACGAACCAATACTTTCAATCGTAGCAATTTTTCTTAATTCTTTTAGATAAATATTTTCTTGTCTTTCAATTATATTCCATTTCCCTTTATACAAATCAATTTGAGAAATGAGATTAAGTACTTTTTGATTTGTTTGAAAATCAAAGCTCAGTTTTTTTGTGTATTTATCCATTTATTATCTGCATTTTATCCAAATACAAAAATAAATCAATTTTATCAAATATCCAAATATTACCCGTATTTTATCTGAATTTCATTTTTTTCGCATTACAGCCAATTTTTCCCAAAATCCACCTAATAAAAAGCGCAAAGTAGCCATCTAAGCCATTTTTATTATTTCATACCCTAAAAATCACTCAATTTGCGCCAGCCAATTATTCACTTTTCGCAAATATTTTTCATATTTTTTTTCGTCTTTTTTGATGGCGTACATGATGTGTTTGGGCTCCTTGATAAAAAGCTCTGAGCCTGCAAGATTAGTTCCATATTGTACCAAAGGGGTAAAATGCCCTTTCCTGCCTTTCGGCAAGATTAGTCCTTTTTGCTTAAACACATCGAGCATCACCATGATGAAAGGTAGAGACTGCATATTGACGGCGACCTTCAAGTCATTTTCATGGGGCTCAAAAAGTTGTTTGAATGTTTTGACAGAATCAATCGAGTTTTCTGCTTTTAAGTTTCTGGCAATCTCATCCAACTTATACGGCTCTTCTTTCCACTCATAATAAGTGATGACCTGTGGTGTCAGCTTCTTTTTGGTGATGGCTGAAATTTTATACATCAAATCCAATCGTAAGAATCGATTCAAAGTATCAAAATCATAATTATTGATTTGGCAAGCCATCCTTAAAGACTTTTTGATAATTGATACCGTCTCATGGACTTCTCGATTACTAAACTCAATGACACTACGAATTAGGAAGATAGAGATTTCAAAAATCACATTCCGCAAGGACTCCTTCGTTTCTTCATCTTTTGCGGAAGCGACGATGGCATTGACTTGCGTCAAATAAGAAGAAGCCATATTGCCAATGGACATATCTAACTCAAAAGGCTTCATCACTTCCATTTGGGCAAATTGGGCTTCTAACAACTCAATCGTTTTGTCGGTAACGACGACCAATTTGTGCTCATCAAGTAAAGCCATAACGGCTTCTTTGTCATCAGGATATAGCCTAGAAATGATAGAATCTACGTTCATTCGCCTATTTTGGTCTCAAGATAGGGCATAAATTAGAAAAACTAGGTAAATAACGGGATGATTTGAATTATTTTCCTAAAAAAAGGAGGGAATACCAAGTAATTAACTCAAGTTTCGGTACATTAGCTTAACGGCATAACGATAGCGCACATATTTAGTTATCTTCCGTGGTGTTGACTCAGGGTAAAGCACTAAGGGGCAATGGATTCTAAGAATTTGAGCTAGATTTTATCGGGAATTAACTACAACCCAAAATAAAACTCATCATCCAAATTGTGCAAATAATCATTCACTCATACCAATCAGACGAAGATTTGCAACCCATCAAATTGTTTTTAGCCCCAATTCCTTCAAATATCCATTATGCTTATTTCGCGCTTTATTTGCTTTTTTGTCTATTTCTTCTAATTTTTTGTTCACTTCCACCAAATCAATGATTGGTTCTGGTTTTGCCGTACTTACATATCGCGAAATATTTAGATTGTACTCATTCTTCTCAATCTCCTCCATGGAAACTCTACGAGCGTACCGCTCTTCTTCTTTTCTAAATTGATACGTTTCTACAATCTTTTTAATATCTTCTTCTCGTAAATGATTTTGACGTTTTCCTTTTTGAAAATGTTCACTAGCGTTTATAAACAGAACATCATCTTCTTTTTTACATTTTTTCAATACCAAAATACTTACAGGAATACCTGTGGAGAAAAACAAATTGGATGGTAAACCAATAACGGTATCAATATTACCATCTTTTAACAACTTAGTTCTTATGCGAGATTCTGCTCCACCTCTAAACAATACGCCGTGTGGCAAAATAATGGCCATAGTACCTTCATCACTTAAAAAATGAAAACCGTGTAATAAAAAAGCAAAATCGGCGGCAGATTTTGGGGCTAAACCATAATCTTTAAAACGAAAATCTTCTCCCATTGCTTCTGATGGTGTCCAACGCAAACTAAAAGGCGGATTGGCAACAATCGCATCAAATTCTATCTTTTTGGCAGGATTCATTTCGTTGAGCATATCCCATTCATTCAATAAAGAATCTCCATGATGTATTTCAAATTCCGAATCTTTTACTCCGTGCAAGAGCATATTCATTCGTGCCAAGTTATATGTTGTTATATTTTTTTCTTGTCCGTAAATTCTACCTATGCCATCTTTACCTACTTTCTTGCGTACATTCAACAACAATGAGCCCGAACCACAGGCAAAATCAAAGACTTTGTTTATTTTTTTCTTTTTTCCTGCTTTTGGGTTTTGACCATCCAAGACCACAATTTCAGACAAAATAGAAGACAACTGTTGCGGAGTATAAAACTCCCCTGCTTTTTTGCCCGAGCCTGCGGCAAATTGACCAATTAAATACTCGTAAGCATCACCTAGCGTATCGGTATCGGTCGAAAAATCAGCAATACCAGCAGCTATTTTAGTGATGATGGTGCATAGTTTTTTATTACGTGCTTCATAGTTTTTTCCTAACTTTTCAGAATCTAGGTTAATTTCTGAAAACAAGCCTTTAAAAGTGCTTTCAAACGATTCGTTTTCTATGTACTTAAAGCCTTTTTGTAAGGTGAGTAACAAATCATTGTGTTGTGTGCGAGCGAGTTCTGAAATGCTCGACCATAAAAAATCGGGCTTTACCACATAGTGTACTTTTCTACGCATTTGCTTTTCAAAGGCTTCTATATCATTTGGGTTTTGCTCATACCAAACCGATAAAGGTGTACGATTATCGCCTTCTGCTAGTTTTGGATAATCGGAGCCGAGTTCCTTTTGTACAGACGTTTCATAATTATCGGATAAATACCGTAAAAACAAAAACGAAAGCATATAATCTCTAAAATCATCTGCATTCATTGCGCCTCTAAGCTCGTTGGCTATTTTCCAAAGCGTATCGCCTAATTTTTTTTGTTGTGCTGTCATTATTCTGCTGTTTGTGTAGTTTCATTAAAAATTTCAGGCAACTGAAATTCGTATTTTTCTAAAAATCCTTCTAATATTCTTTTAAACAAGTCTTTATTATCCGTTCCCATTTCTTGTGGGTCAAAAACGGAGTATTTACCGTGACTAAAAAGGTTTAATGCTCTTTCAAAAAGTATCTCATCATCTAAACCATTAATACATTTATCAATTTTATCATAACCGAAAAAACTGGCAGTTTTTTCTAATATACTTCTCATTGCATTAAAATGATAGGTATAAATTCTATCATCAGCAACGACTTGTTTTAGTTCACTGATAATAGCAATATGATGAAAAAAGGGCGTATCTCCTGTATCTTGCAAACTGTAATTTTGAGCATCTTTAGAATGCAAAAAATAGTATTTATGTTTTTTTCTTTTTAACTCGTTATGCATCACATTAAAAAACAGGCTGTGATGTGTTGAGATAATGGTTTTGAGTGTGTTGTCCTCTCTTCGGATTAAATTGGCTAAATCTGCTGCTACCGAAATAACATTGTTTTCATCTAAGGAAGAAATAGGGTCGTCTATGTATATATATTTCACCCAATTATAGGCTCCTTCATCATCTATACTACTTACTTGGTCAATAGCGAGTTCGCAAAGGGCAATAAAAAAACACCAAATAAACAAATTTTCTTCTCCTCTTGATATTTTTATATTTTCTACGTTTTCTGTGGTATCGCCTACGGAAATGCTTCTTGAAAACGTAACGGTATAGTTTTCATAATCTATAAAAAAATTCAAATCTACATAGTTTTGAAATAATGGCCCAATACGGGTTTCCATTTCCAAATCCTGCAAACCGTTAAAGAATATCGAATCTTTATTGAAAGTTAAAACTCTTTCTGTATCATTTTCTAGGTCATTGTTCCAAACAAAAAGATCTTCTGTAAAGGCGTTGTAATACAAGGTATCTCTTGGTGGATTTTTAGTTTTACCCAATTCTTTAAATTCCATTGATAGCCTTGTCTTTCCTGTACCGTTATGAGCAAAAAACAATATTAAGTCTTTTTCCCTACGGTTATCTCCCGTAAGGTCTTTGCGGAAATGTGTAGCAATTTCGGTTAAACTAGTAAAATGGGTTAATGTATTACTCATAGCGTATTAATTTTTGGAAACATCCCTTGCATTAAGCCTTTTTTGTGGGCTTTTAAGGCTGCTATCTTTTCGGCTTGGGTTTCTATTAATTTATCTACACTGCTAAGTGTGTTGGCTATTTTTTGTTGTTCTTGCGGGGTGGGTAAATAAATTTTGAGTTTAGAATAATCTTTAAAATAAATATGTGGTATTCCTGAACCTTTCACAAATGGTTTAAAATCTATTGTTTGTAGCAAATAATATAAACAAGTAAGATTATATTTTTTTTCATCTTTAGAAAGTAGATATGTAAGCGTGCCTAATAATGATGATTCTTTTTTATATAAAAATAAATTTCCAACCCCTGAACCATCTTTGACAACTGCTATATAGTCATAGTTTTGTGAAAATGTTCCTATATATCCGATTAAACCATCTGCTCCATATATTGGATATCCATTATTAATTAGATTTAATTTATTTTTAGCAATCTGTGAACTTTCTCCAATCAGAGCTTCACCAATATATTTCTCCTCCCAATCCCCATCCCCCACAAACTCCTCAAAGCGCAATTGCGGTACTTTCTCCCCTTGTTTAGGGAAAAGTTGTTGTAATAAGCCTTTTTTATGTTCTTTTAAAAGGGCTAATCGCTCGGTTTCGGCTTGTAGTAAATCGTCTAAACTGCTTAGGGTGGCGGCTATTTTTTGTTGTTCGACAGGATTTGAAGGCAAAGAAATTACAATATTTGCAATTTGCTTCATTGATAGATTAGGAGGTTCACTACCTGCAATACTTTTTTCTATTTCTTTTATTAAATAGTTTGTTTGAAGTAAATAATAAACAAGTGTTGCATTTTCGTTTGTCACTAATTTTCCAACTCTTTGATTTAATAATGAATTATGAAGTAAATCATCAACAGCTGAAATTTTTAAATTCCCATTTAAAATGGGTCTTGTTAAAGCTAAAACATAATCACCTTTTTTTATTAAAAATTTATTATAAGTGGTAACATAATTATCAGGTAAAAAAGATGGATTATTATGATTCATTTTTTGAAAACTAACATCAGCAATTTTTAACCATCTTGTACCTTTTTCAATACTATCTTTACTAGAAAAAGCGTAACCTTGAAAAATTGAAAAAACTTTTTTTAAAGGCTCAACTTTCCACGCCCCATCCCCCACAAACTCCTCAAACCGCAATTCAGGCACTAATCTTATATTTTCTTTATTATCCTTCATAAGCATTTATAATTTTTCCAAGATGTCGTTGGCATTAATGGTTAATTTAGAAAAGGCAAACCATTTTTTGCCTAAGTCTTTGAGTGATGCACCAAAGTGATAGACGGTTTGGCGGTCTATAATCAAAAAGCGGTCGTGGGCGGTGGTTAGTTTTTTTGTGGCGGTGCGTATCAGGTCAGAGACCAAAGTGTAGGCATCAAACACATGTCCGTTGAAGAAAACTCCTTGTTTGGGGGGTAAACTTTTATTTTCAAGCGCTTTAAATATTTTATCAAAATTCTCATCTGCGATCACTTGTTTTTGTTCTATTTTATCCAGCCGTTGAAAAACACCCGTATTATCAGCGATAAATTTTTTCATTTCAACAAATGCCTGCATAATTTGAATACTTATTTTCACCGCTGTTTCACTTCTCAATACGGCAGAGAGCATAGCAACGCCCTGTTCAGTAAAAACGTAAGGTAAGTATCTTCTGCCACCGTGCTTATTTGAGGTCACAGGTTGTGACCTCAAAAGATTCATTTCATCTGCGGTTAATTGAAACCTAAACATCTTAGGAAAACGATTAATATTTCGCTTTACTGCCTGGTTCAGTACTTTTGTTTCAACACCATAATTTTCCGCAAGGTCGCTATCCACCATTACCTGTTGATTACGAATATTAAAAATGCAATTCTGTATGTTTTCTATTTTGTTCAATTTATTGTTCATCATCGATTAAATAATATATGCTCAGGGAATTGTACCCCTTAAACAAAGTAGCTATTTGGTGTCTGTTGAGCCAAACAGTTTCTTGTTTGATTAAGACATCTACTCTAACAGAAGATGCATTGTCCTGATATATGATTAATTCACTATTCATAAGCTGCTAATCCTGCTATTTCACGCCCTTGGGCTTGTTTTTTTAATATAGGCACAAGGTCGTCCATTAATGCCAATTCTTTTTGGGTGCGGTCTTTCCAACCTAGTTCTAATGGAGCGAGTAAGTCGCTTAATTGTTCGCCGTCAAAAATCATTCTGTTTATAATTTTTGCTACAAAAGAGCTTAGACTTTTGGCTTCTAATCCATATTTTTGGGCAATAGCGTTTAATTCCTTAGCAAATTTTTCGGTTTTAAAGGTTTGGTAGCCTTCTCGTATTTGTTTTTCGGTGAGCCCTTTGCCCGTTTCTAAGGAGTTGATATAGTCAATGATATCTTCCCGTTCATCCAATAAATTGGAAGAAGAGCTCAATAGATTGATTAATTGCAACTTGGTCATCTTCTGTTTAGAAGATTTATTTTGTGTATAGTTGGCAATCAAGCCCATAATGTAATCGTAGTCAATGATAGCAGAGGAAAATAGTACAAATTCAAAATCGAGTTGTTGTACTTCTGGTGATGTGCGGCTATCTCCTTTATCTTGTTGGGCTTTTAATCGTTTGGCAGTATCTAAATAGACCGATTTAAAGGAACGCAAATCATCTTCAGGCAATAAAGTTTCAATAATTTCGGCTTGATCTTCTTTTAGGTCGGTATATTGGTTTAATTGTGTTTTTAGGCGTTGTACTTCTTTAAAGCTATTGATAAAACCAGCACGAGCTCCATCTCCTTTTAGATTATTTACCTGATCGGGTTTACAATCTAAACCTTGCGTTTGCATAAACTGCTCTAAATTAGCAACCGCCTTTTTGTATTTATCAATGACTATCGGGGCAGCATCTACCAGCCAAATCTCTTTGGGTTCATCAACTTTAGCGCCTGAAAATAAGGCAATGGCATCATTGACCGCATTTTCTTGCTGTCGAAAATCCAAAATATTTCCGTAAGGTTTGGTATCGTTGAGTACACGATTGGTACGAGAAAAGGCCTGAATTAACCCGTGATATTTTAGGTTTTTATCTACATACAAGGTGTTTAGGTATTTAGAATCAAAGCCAGTGAGTAGCATATCTACCACTATCAATATATCGATTTTATTTTTATGCGGATAGTCTGTATTGCTGTATTTTTGGTCTTTAATGCGCTGTTGTACATCTTGGTAGTACAAATCAAAATGATTTATATCGTGGTTGGTACCGTACTGTGCATTGTAGTCAGCGATAATGGTTTTGAGTGCTTTTTTCTTTTTGTTTGGCTCTACTTCATTGTCTGCTTTTTCTTGAGGCAAATCTTCTTGTAGTTGTTTTACATCTTTATTGCCCTCCGCAGGAGGGGAGAAAACGCAAGCGATGTTTAAAGGGCGATAGTTTTCATCAATAGCGAACAATTCTTCCTGTTTTTGCATTAGGAAACCATAGAAATCAATGGCATCATTGATGGAAGCTGTCGCCAATAAAGCATTGAACATCCTATCATGAGTAGCTTTATCATGTTTGGACAAAATGGCTTCAATGACCGCCATCTTATGGCTAAGTTCATCCGTATTGGGCGCCCCTTCGACTTTAAAATAGTCGATATGAAAACGCAACACATTTCTATCCTCAATAGCATTGGTAATGGTGTAAGCAGGCAATTCATTTTGAAACACATCTTTGGTTGTCTTGTAGGATGCCTGCTTTCCTTCAATGGTTTTGTAGGTCGCATTTTGCTCAAAGATAGGAGTGCCGGTAAAACCAAATAATTGAGCTTTGGGAAAAAACTCTTTGATGGCTTTGTGGTTTTCACCAAATTGAGAACGGTGACACTCATCAAATATAAATACGACACGTTTATCACTTAATGGAGCTAATCGCTCTTTGAAAGTAGGAATCCCTTTTTCAATTTTCTTTTTATTTTGTTTGCCACTTTCGTCCAAAGCTAAACCTAGTTTTTGAATGGTGGTTACGATAACCTTGTCTGCGTAGTCGGTAGAAAGCATTCGTTGAATTAACGTTTCGGTATTGGTGTTTTCTTCCACACAGTTCTCCTGAAATTTATTGAACTCTTGACGCGTTTGTCGATCCAAGTCTTTTCTGTCCACGACAAACAAGCATTTTTCAATATCGGGATTATCTTTTAAAAGTGTGGACGCTTTAAAAGAAGTTAAGGTTTTTCCGCTTCCCGTAGTATGCCAAATATATCCGTTTCCCCTATTTTGATGAATACAATCGACAATGGCTTTCACGGCATAAACCTGATAAGGTCGCATCACTAATATTTTTTGCTCGACTGCGACCAAAACCATATATCGACTGATCATTTTACCCAAAGTACATTTGGCTAAAAACTTATCGGTAAAGTCATCTAAATGGGTAATTTTATGATTGTCTTTATCTGCTAATTGATAAACAGGTAAAAATTGTTCATTTGCATTAAAAGCAAAATGTTTATTGTTGTTATTTGAAAAATAATAAGTCCTTGTCTTATTACTTACGATAAACAATTGCATAAAACAGAGCAAAGAATTAGTATAACCGTTTCCAGGGTCATTTTTGTAATCCACAATTTGTTGCATAGCACGATTAGGACTTACTTCTAATGCTTTTAGTTCAATTTGTACCAAAGGAAGCCCATTGATTAGGAGTATTACATCATATCTATGATGGCTATTGTCGGTATTGATTCGCAGTTGATTGATGACTTCAAAGTCATTTTTACACCAGTCTTTAATGTTAACCAAAGTGTATTGCAAAGGTGTACCATCTTCACGTTGAAAGGTATTTCGTTCTCTAATCCTTTTAGAAGATTGAAAAACATCTGGGTCAATGATTTCTTCACGCAAGCGAGCAAATTCGGAATCTGTTAAATGGACTCTGTTTAGTGCTTCAAATTTTGTTTTAAAGTTTTGTTCTAGGGCATTTTTATCCCTAATATCTTTTCGGTAGGTATATTTTAGGTCTTGCAGCCTACCAATTAACTCGTTTTCTATTTGACTTTCTTTTGTCATTCGTTTATCTTTATCCAAATTGACCCATCTTTACGATAGCTACTATCGTTTTCAACTCAGGTTGCTCCCAGTCGTCTTTTAGGAGTGTTCATTTTTCGTACCTGTTTAGATACCATTTTTCAAAATTTTACTTCTGCTGGCAAAATAGGTATAATTTCCCAATATCACTTGCAAGTATTAGCTAATTACTCCTAAAGTACTCAATTCTCAAGCCACCCCAAATCCATTGCCCCATCCATCTTCGGGAGCGACAAAGCTCAAAGCCCCTTCTGCATTTTCGGCCATAAGAATCATACCTTCGGACTCAACGCCACGTAGTTTTCTAGGGGCTAGATTACACAGCACTAAAACTTGGCGCCCCACAATATCTTCGGGTGAGTAATACTCGGCAATACCCGAAACAATGGTTCGCTTTTCAAAGCCTAAGTCCACTGTCAAAACCAATAATTTCTTGGCTTTTTTCATTTTTTCTGCTGTCAAGATGGTGGCTGTTCGGATATCTAATTTTGTAAAATCATCAAATTGGATCTCTGGCTTCACGGGCTCATACGAAGACGCTACGACTGGGGCTGACGCTTGAAGCTTGGCTCGCTGGGCTTCAATCAACTCATCCGGAATACGTTCAAACAAGTATTCTGCTTTTTCAATTTTATGTCCAGGCTCCACCAGTAGTTGCCCTTCGGATAGCGCCGTTAAAATAGCTTCCAATTCGCCTTTTCCGGCAACGGCAGGCAAGCTCAACATCTTGCGCAATTTTGCGGAAGCAAAAGGAATAAAAGGCTCCATGGCTACACTCAAAGCAACCACCATTTGGGCGGCTGTATTCATGACGACCTTGGTTACTTCTGGGTCTGTCTTTTGACTTTTCCAGGGTGCATTAAACTGCAAAAACTGATTGCCGATGGTGGAGATTTCCATCAAAACTTTTAAGGCTGCCCGAAATTCAAATTTTTGAACAAACTCCACGAGCTCTTGCAGCTTGTCAAAAACCAACAAAAGCTCCGAATCCTGAAAAGTCGTTGTATCTTCTCCTTCGGAAGAAACGATAGCCAAATTGGTATCAAAATCTGGAATTTCACCATCATAATATTTATTGGTTAAGACCAAAACTCGATTGACAAAGTTACCTAGATTATTGACCAATTCATTGTCATTGGCATCTTGATAGCCTTTCCAGGTAAATTCACTGTCCTTTTGCTCTGGCATGATGCGTGTCAAATAGTAGCGCAGCACATCTTCTTTCCCCGGAAGGTCTTCGAGATATTCATGCAACCAAATTGCCCAATTTCGAGATGTAGAAATCTTATTGCCTTCTAAGTTTAGAAATTGATTAGCTGGGACATTTTTCGGAAGAATAAAGGAGCCTTCTGCCTTCAAAATGGCTGGAAAAATCAAGGCATGGAAAACAATATTGTCTTTGCCGATAAAATGAATCAAAGCAGTATCATTGGATTTCCAATAAGGCGTCCAGTCTTTTTTATGGTCAATCGCCCATTGCTTAGAAGCAGAAATATATCCTATAGGCGCATCCAGCCAAACATATAGTTTTTTGCCTTCTGCCCCAGCAATCTCTTGTGGTACATCTACCCCCCAGTCCAAATCTCTTGTCATAGCTCTAGGTTGTAGCCCAGAATCTAACCAAGAATTGCACTGCCCAATGACATGATTTTTCCATTTTTTAGGGTCATGTACTTTTTGCCCATCCAGGACACCTTCATTAATCCATTTTTTGAGCCAAGCTTCGTACTTATCCAAAGGCAAAAACCAGTGGGTGGTCTTGCGCAAAACGGGCTTATTTCCCGTAAGGGTCGAAAAGGGATTGATTAGTTCGGTCGGACTTAAGGTCGAACCGCAGCTTTCGCATTGATCGCCGTAGGCTTCTTCATAGCCACACTTTGGGCAAGTCCCTTTGATGTATCTATCCGCCAAAAAAGCTTTGGCTTCTTCGTCATAGTATTGCTCCGATTCTTTTTCGATAAACTCTCCGTTGGCATAAAGTGCCCTAAAAAATCCCTGTGAAGTCTCATGATGAATAGGCTCCGAAGTGCGATGATAAATATCAAAAGAGATGCCTATTTTCCGAAAGGACTCATCAAACATTTTATGGTACTTGTCGATAATTGCCTGCGGCGTGGTACCTTCTTTTAGCGCTTTGATGGTTATGGCTGCTCCATGCTCATCAGAGCCACCGACGTATAGGACGTCTTTGCCTAGATTCCGTAAGGTTCTAGCATAAATATCTGCGGTCAAATTAGCCCCTGCCAAGTGCCCAATATGCAAAGGACCATTGGCATAGGTAAGGGCAGAAGTAATCATATATCTTTTAGGCGTCTCCATCTTTGTCATCATTTAGTCGGCAAAGATACGGAAGCTTTCGCAAAATAGAAGGTGATATAGCTAATAATCAGTCCACCAAGCCATATTCGATGGCAATACGCACCCAACCAGCACACATCGACCACAAGGACACCTAGGTTTTCCGCTTTTTCTTTTCTGCAGCAGGAAACAAGATATTATTCAGTATTAAGCGGTAGCCCGGTGAGTTGGGGTGCAAGCTCAAATCTGTCGGTGGATCATTGACCATGTGTCGATAATCTTCGGGGTCATGTCCCCCATAAAAAGTCCAGGTTCCTTGCCCATAAGTACCGTGAATGTACCTAGCTTCATGAACCGACTTTGTTTGCCCAAGAATGAGCACATTTGACTTTATCTGATTGGTCTTAAAGGCAGTTGTCTGTCCCATAAATCCTTTGATAGTATTGGTATGATTTTGCGTAAGCATCGAAGGGATAGGATCCCACTTGGCCGAAAAATCAAATAACTTAAAATAATCTATTGACGGATCTAGCCGTCTTTGAGCCGTATTATCAATGGATGAATACTCATATTCTAGTGGATTGCGTACCAACTGAAAATCTTTGAAAGCAAAGGTATTGTCAAAATTTAGCTTGCTCTGCGCATTGGGATCTGGTAGATCTCCATCATACATATAGTCACAAATATCGGCACCATCCGCCGCCAAAGCAATATCATAAGTATCTGTGGCTGAACACATTGCAAACATAAAGCCGCCGCCGCCTACATACTCTTTAATGGCTTTTGCTACCGCCAACTTTAATTGCGATACTTTCGCAAAACCATTTCGGTGAGCAATTTCTTCTAATCGGCGCACATGCGCCTTATACCAAGGGGCAGATTTATAGCTTGCGTAAAACTTCCCATATTGCCCCGTAAAATCTTCGTGGTGCAAGTGTAACCAGTCGTATTCTGCTAATTTTCCCGCAAGGACATCATCATCATAAATGGTCTCGTAGGGTATTTCGGCATAGGTCAACACCAGTGTGACGGCATCGTCCCAAGGCTGAATTTTAGCTCCTTTTGCGGACACATCGGGGGTATAAACGGCAATTTTGGGTACTGCTTCTAATCGCACGGCCGATTCATTGACTTCTGGATTGGCAATTTCTGCCTTGATACTTTCAAGTTTTCCATCAGGTATCACCGAAAAAGAAACCCCACGTGTCAAGCATTCTTTTTCAAAAACTGGGTTGTGTCTAAACGCAAAGCTCCCGCCACGGTAATTCAATAACCACCATGCTTTGCCTCCTTTGTCTAAAACCCAATAGGTGATACCGTAGGCCTTTAGATGGTCTTTCTGCTCGGTATCCATTGGTATCAGGATGTAGGCTCCGTAGCTGGCTTGCGCAAAAAATGCAATTAATAGTATGATTAGTATTTTTCGCATATTTTTTTATTTTGTCCTGTGGACGTTCAATTTGGCTTCGCCGTTCAACTGGCTTCGCCGTTCAACTGGCTTCGCCGTTCAATTGGCTTCGCCGTTCAATTTGGCTTCGCCGTTCAATTTGGCTTCGCCGTTCAATTTGGCTTCGCCGTTCAACTGGCTTCGCCGTTCAACTGGCTTCGCCGTTCAATTGGCTTCGCCGTTCAATTGGCTTCGCCGTTCAATTTGGCTTCGCCGTTCAATTGGCTTCACCGTTCATTTGGCTTCGCCGTTCAACTGGCTTCGCCGTTCAATTGGCTTCGCCGTTCAATTTGGCTTTGGCGTTTGGGTAGCATAACGCAAAAAAGGCCTTTCTTGTTGGAAAAGCCTTTTTGTAAATCAATGGTTCGGTCATTATTTTGGTAAAAAAGAAGCAGCTAACCCCATAAACACGGGCTTTTTT
>CAMZKG010000072.1 GCA_947311105.1 uncultured Saprospiraceae bacterium | reverse complement strand
TTACTATTTCAGCGCCCAATTCTTCGGCTTTTGATATTTCCGAAAGGGTACCACAACCAGGCGCCCACAAAACTTTCCGACGATTACAGACCTTTGCCATTTCTTCTATTAAGACGGGGGATACTACAAAATTGGCGCCCAATTGCATATACAAAGCAGCAGTCCCAGCATCCACTACGGAGCCAACCCCCAAAATCATATCATCGTATTTTTCGGTGGCATACCTATTAAGAGCACCAAAAATCTCATGCGCAAAATCACCACGATTAGTAAATTCAAAAACCCGAACACCGCCCTTATAACAAGCGTCCAAGACATTTTTGCAAGTATCCAAATCATAATGATAAAACACAGGAATCATCTTTGTCCCATAAAAGGTATTGATTACTTCTACCCTAGAAAATTGAGCCATAAGCCAAAACAAACGTTTGCAGGAAAACGGGATAAAATCCACGCACCATTTTTTAATAATGCCACAAAGTAAAAACAATTTTGAAATTAAGTAGTATTGTTCTCTACTTTTTTTTTGATTGTTTACGGTAAAACAGGGCAAAATCATGCAAAAACAAATCTTTTTGTTTAATTTAGGGTATTTCATGCAAATTCTTCAACAAACGTTTGCATATTTTATTGAATCTTTATAATTTTGGGCCACAATGGGAAAGAGAGTAACCATACAAGATTTAGCGAAGGAATTGGGCACCACCCCATCCACGATTTCTCGTGCTTTGCATGACCATCCTGGAATCAGTAAATCTATGACTAAAAAAGTCAAGGAGCTTGCGCAAAAAAGGAATTATCGAGTCAATTCTGTCGCGTCAAGCCTTCGTGCTGGCAAAAGTAAGACCATAGGGGTCATTGTCCCCATGATTAATCGAGACTTTTTTGCAAATGTCATATCAGGCATTGAAGAAATCGCCTTCCAAAATGGTTTCAATGTCATTATCTGCCAATCCGACAACAAAGTCGAAAAAGAAATCCAACACATCAACACCTTAATTAGTACGGGTGTCGCAGGCGTGCTCGTTTCTTTAGGCTTTGAAACGACTGACTACACCCCGTTTGACAAAATCTCCCAACTAGGTATTCCTTTAATCTTTTTCGACCGTGCCCCTGACCACGAAAAGTCTATTAAAATTCTAAACAATGATAAAGCTGGCGCCTATAAGGCCGTTCAGCATTTAATCGACCAAGGGTATAGACGTATCGCACACTTAGCAGGACCTGGCAATTTATCTCTTTACAAAGCAAGAAAAGAAGGGTACATTGATGCCCTAAAAGATAACGGATTGCCCATTGAAGAAAGACTTATTGTCACCCATAATCTAAAAAGGGAAGCTGGCTATGAAGCTATGAAAAAATTAATGAATTCCAAAAACCCTCCTGATGCTGTTTTTAGCGCAAGCGACTACTCTGCACTAGGTGCCTTACTTTATCTCAAAGAAGAAAGAATCAAAATCCCAGAAGAAGTCGGTATTGTCGGATTCAGTAACGAAGGATTCACCAAATTAACCGGCCCCGAAATAACTTCCGTTGACCAACACGGAAAGGAAATTGGCAAGTATTCTGCAAAAGTATTCTTTGAAGAAATGACTAGCGATGTTTTCATTCCCCGTACTATAATCTTAGACCCCAAACTAATTATTCGGGGCTCATCTTTACGTAATCAAAAACAAAACACCTAATGTCTCAACATTACAGCTTACGCTACGCTTCACATCCTGATGATGTCAAACAGTATGATACTCAGCGACTTAGAAAGGAATTTCTCATCTCCGATCTAATGAAAAAAGGACAAATCAACATCGTCTATTCTTTGTACGACCGATTTGTCACCGGGGGCGCAGTGCCAACAACGAAGCAGCTTACGCTAAAACCTTTTGATGAATTAAAGGCTAAATTTTTTCTCGAAAGAAGAGAGCTTGGTATTATTAATGTAGGTGCTGCGGGTAGTGTGACCGTAGATGGAAAAAACTACAAATTAAAATATAAAGAAGCGCTTTACGTCGGCCGGGGTGCAAAAAAAATAGTTTTTAAAAGTAATAGCAAAACTAAACCTGCTCTTTTTTATTTCAATTCTACTCCTGCACATACTACACATCCTACCAAATTGGTGACGCTTAAAGATGCAGAAATTGTCCACCTTGGCTCCTTAAAAACTTCAAACGATCGTCAAATAAATAAACTCCTAGTTAATTCTATCGTCGAAACTTGCCAACTACAAATGGGCATGACAGAATTAAAAGAAGGTAGCGTCTGGAATACGATGCCGGCGCATTCACACAATCGACGGATGGAAGTTTATTTTTATTTTGAAGTTCCTAAAGCTCAGGCTGTTGCGCATTTCATGGGACAACCACAAGAAACTCGCCATATTTGGCTAAAAAACAATGAAGCTGTTATCTCGCCTTCTTGGTCCATCCACGCAGGTGCAGGTACGTCAAATTATATTTTTATTTGGGGTATGGCTGGCGAAAACTTGGACTATGGAGATATGGATCAGGTGAAGATTTCTGAACTGAGATAAATTAAAATGAAGAAAGTAGTTACATTTGGAGAAATAATGTTACGTTTGGCGGCCCCTGGTTATTTGCGTTTTCAGCAGAGCAGCCAATTGACTTCCACTTTTGGGGGCGGTGAAGCGAATGTAGCAGTATCTCTATCCAACTATGGCATTCCTGTTGATTTTGTCACGCGGCTTCCGCAAAATGATATTGGTACCTGGTGCGAAAAAGAAATTAAAAAACATGGGGTCAATACTACCAATATTATTTGGGGAGGCGAGCGACTTGGAATTTATTTCTTAGAAACGGGTGCTGTATCACGTGGAAGTAAAGTCGTTTATGATCGAGCACACTCCGCAATATCGACCATTGAGAAAGGGATGATTAATTGGGAGAAAATTTTTGAAGGAGCCGATTGGTTTCATTGGACAGGGATTACCCCAGCGATTTCTAAAGGGGCGGCAGACGTTTGTTTGGAAGCCATTCAAGCCGCAAACAAACTGGGTTTGACTGTTTCGACAGATTTGAATTATCGCAAAAAACTTTGGAAGTGGGGTAAAACACCTGCTGAAATTATGCCCAAATTAGTATCAGGATGTGACATTATTTTAGGCAACGAAGAAGACGCACACAAAGTTTTTGGCATCCATCCAGAAGGAGTTGATGTCACGAAAGGTCATGTTGACGGCGAAGCGTATCAGTCTGTAGGTCAACAACTTATGAAGAAGTTTCCGAGAGCCAAAAAGATTATTATTACTCTTCGTGGCTCTAAAAGTGCCAACCATAATTCTTGGTCTGGGGTGCTTTGGGATGGTAAAAAACTATATCGTGCACCGACTTATGAGATTACGCATATTGTGGATCGTGTAGGAGGTGGCGACTCGTTTATGGGTGGCTTGATTTATGGTTTAAAGACGTTTGACAATGACCAAGACGCCTTAAATTTTGCTGTTGCCGCTTCGTGTTTGAAGCATACTGTCTATGGTGATTTTAATTTGGTTACCGTGGATGAAGTGGAAAAACTGATTAGTGGTGATGCTTCTGGACGGGTGGCTCGGTAGAGTTTCTCTAGTTGAGTCGCTTCGCTGGTTGAGTCGCTTGTCCTACGGACTTTGATGGTTGAAGGAGTTGAGAGTTGAGTCGCTCGTCCTTCGGACTTTGCTGGTTGAGTCGCTTCGCTGGTTGATGCTACCGCCCGATACTTGGCACCCACGACTTAACCAATGATCGGCGTGAGCGGCTCAACCAGCGAACAAAGCGAGCGGCTCAACCAGCGAACGAAGTGAGCGACTAAACAAGTGAACGAAGTGAGCGACTAAACCAGCGAGCAAAGTGAGCGACTAAACCAGCGAACAAAGTGAGCGACTAAACAAGTGAACGAAGTGAGCGACTAAACCAGCGAGCAAAGTGAGCGACTAAACCAGTGAGCAAAGCGAACGTCTCAACCAGCGAACAAAGTGAGCGTCTCAACCAGCGAACGAAGTGAGCGTCTCAACCAGTGA
>CAMZKG010000071.1 GCA_947311105.1 uncultured Saprospiraceae bacterium | reverse complement strand
TTGCTTTGGCTTGGCAAGGTTTCTCAAACCGAACAAAATGAAAATTTACGGTGCCCGGTTTGAGAAACCTTGATAAGCCAAAGCATGAAAGGTGAAAACACGAAGCAAGTAGATTAAAACTAGGGTTTCTTAAACCTTTAGTAATAGGTGTAACGGTGTAAACGGGTGTAGCGGTGTAATGGCGTAGCGATACTTAAAGGTCAAGCAAAAAGAAATTTTAATTGGTGGGTGATTATTGAAAACCCTGTTCCTTTTGCCCTTAACCCTGTACCTTCTCTAAGGGATTTACCGAATCAATTCAGGCGCATGATGCGGCTTGGTTCGAGCATCAATAATCAATGGACCGTTGCAGCCCCAATGTTTATTTTCTGTAAAGGAATCAACCCCATGAATATCTTGCGCAGGGTCTGCCCGTGTAAAGGTTGCCCAAAGGAAATTAGCCATGTTTTGGGACACAAAATCGCTCTTGTCGGCGACCACAATAAGCGGATGCGAAGTCACCAGTTCACTTGGCAAAGACAAGGCTAGTGCCAAAATATCTCTTTTGCCTTGAGCAATATCAATATACTCGGGGGCAGAAATGATGATTATTCCAGGAATGGCCATTTGGGGATTGCTAAACCCTGCGGGCAAAGAAATAAGCGGTAGAGTAGCGCTTAATTTTCGCTTGACGGCCCCTGCACAAGCCATGATGACCTTGGAGCCCATATTCCAGCCGCTACCTGAATAATCCAAGGTGTCTATAGTCGTATTGGTCAAAAAATGAAGATCTCTACGCCAATCAATCCGCTCCAGCAGATGAGTGAAAAAACCATTGATATCGTGGGCGGATAATTTAGGCGCATGAGTACCATCTGCGATCAATAAAAATTTGGCTAAAGATGTTTGGCCTTTGCCGAGTAGGTGTTGGGCTTGTGTCAAAATCTCTTCGGGTCTTTCGGCCTGATACGTTCTGCCTATACGCTCAAAAGGCATATACCGTTCGGAGCCAATTGCCAAGAGCAGCGGATGGACACCTGCTTCGTCCACGGCATGTACTTCCCGAATCCCTGGAAATTCAGCGCCCAAAATATCTCCTGCCAACACATGGATTAAATGCCCAAAATAACTATCTTCTTGTGGCGGTCTGCCCACAACCGTAAAATGCCAAATAGCATTTTTGCGATGATATACCTTTGCTACTTCCATCACAGGAAAGTCATGGGCTAAGCTGTAATAGCCAATATGATCTCCAAAAGGACCTTCTTTTTTTAACTGATTTTTTTTGATATAGCCTGTGATTACAAAGTCTGCATCAGAAGACATCAAAAAACCATCCTGCCAATAATACCGAAATCTCCGACTATTGAGCATTCCTGCAAAGGTCATTTCCGAAAGCCCTTCGGGCAAAGGCATGATAGCCGAAAACGTATGGGACGGCGGCCCCCCTACAAAAATGCTCACTTTAAAGCGCTCTTCAGATTCATTATAAAGAGAATGGTGGACACCGATACCCCGATGTAGTTGGTAATGAAGACCTATTTCTTTGTTGGGGATGTAGTCATTACCGCTTAGTTGGATGCGATACATTCCGATATTGGCGTGCATTGGGTTGTGGCTACCTGGCGGCAACGTCAAGACTTGCGGCAAAGTGATAAATGCACCCCCATCTTCAGGCCAACTTACTATTTGCGGAAGCTGATCAATAGATGTCTCGGCATGTAGAATCGGTGGCTTAAACATGGATTTCTTCGGCAATGCTTTCAATGCTGTAAATAATACATTTACATTTTGAAAAGGATGTTTTAGGGCTGCCATCGGATTACCTTTGATGGCCATTATCTTTTTTAATTTAGGGATCTCCTTGCGGAAAATGTACTCTGTTCGCTCTTTTGTACCGTAAATATTGGAAACGGCAGGAAAAGGGCTTCCTTTCACATTTTCAAAAAACAAGGCAGGGCCCTTACGGGCAAAAGTCTCCAAATGAATATCCGCCATCTCGAGATTAGGGTCAACTTCCTTGGTTATTCGTCTTAGTTGCCCAATGTGCTCCAAATCTTTTATACACGCCAAAAGGCTTTTGTATGCCATGAATCTTGTATTTTGTGCAAAGTTAGGGAATATTCTCCTAACTCGATTGTTTGATAGACCAACCACCGTTTGGCTCAACTTCCCCCAGAATTATTAATTTTTTGTAAAAGTATAAGACAATATTCAACTTACCCTTTTTCTTTCTCAAAATTGCTGTATCTTCGTGCCGTAAAATAAAAAACGCAATGCGAATAGCACTTACCCTACTGTTTATTGGTCTCATGCAGACCATGATAATGGCACAGAACCCAATCTCGGGCACTGTCTTAAACGCATCTTCAGGAACTCCCTTAGAAGATGTCAAAGTGATGGATAAAGCATCACTAAAATCTACTTTAACAGATAGTAAAGGTCACTTTGTCTTGGATGGCCTTAACATTGGATCTGTTACTCTTGTTTTCTCGAAAGAGAATGTATTAGAAGCGACCGAAAAAAACATCACTGTACCCAAAGGCGGTATGGATATTGGAAATTTTGGCGCAAATGCTTACACTCCATCGGATGAAATCCAAACGGTTACCTTAGATGACTTGAATGAAACCGACGAAAATGCCGACGACGGAAGCGGTAATTACTCCCAATTATCTTCTGGGCGTGACCCTTTCCTAAATGCGGTACGTTATGGGGTCGGTGGGCGCCGGTTTCGTATCCGTGGCATGGATAGCGAAAATCGTATCGACTACCTAAATGGTATGCCTATTAATAAGATGCACGACGGTCGTACCGATTTTTACGATTTTGGTGGTCTTAATGACGTATTGAGACGTCAGGACGTGGATTTTGGGCTCAGTCCTGGTATCTTTTCTTTTGGCGGGACTTTGGGGAGTTGGTCTATCGATACACGCGCTTCTAGCCAACGTAAGCAAAAACGAATCTCCTATGCGCTCTCCAATCGCTCTTATCAACAAAGAGTCATGGCTGTTTTTTCCACTGGAATGATGTCAAACGGAGTCGCTTTCACGGCTTCTGCGTCTCATCGTTGGGGTAAGCATGGGTATGTGGAAGGCACTTATTATGAAAATACCGCCTATTTCTTGTCCGTGGACAAAAAAATGAATGACAAGCACCTTTTTAACTTGACTGTTTTAGGTTCGCCTGGAAAACGGGGGCGTAGTGGGGTTACGGTAGAAGAATTAAGAAAATTGGCAGGAAATAACTTCTATAACCCCAAATGGGGATATCAGCAAGGCAAATTGCGCAACGCTGAAGTCGATAATAATCATTCGCCTATCGTTACTTTTAGGCATGACTGGAATATTGGACTGGATACACGTTTGACTTCGACTATCGGCTACCAATTTGGGCGCTCTGGTCGCACTCGTCTAAACTGGCAGCAAGCAGCAGATCCAAGACCAGACTATTATAACTATCTGCCTTCGGCTGTGAGAGACTCTTCTTTACGCGCAGAGTTGACGGCTTACATCAAGGACAATCCCGATGTGCTACAGCTAGACTGGGCAAAAATGTATAATGCCAATTATAATAGCTCTGCAACAATTGAAAATGCTAATGGCATCGCAGGGAATACCATTGTTGGAAAAAAAGCTCGTTACTTTGTAGAAGAAAGTCGAATTGATAACCTAGAGCGCAGTTTTAACACGGTCTTAGAGCATAATTTTTCAGATAAAATCGGTCTTAATGCGGGCTTCACTTATCGAAGTGCCAAAGTACATTACTTCAATAGCGTAAATGACTTGTTAGGTGCAGACTTCGTGCATGATGTGGACAAATATAATATTAGCTACGCCGACCCATTGAGCTACCAACCTGACGTCAACATCCCAAATAAAGTCGCCAAAGAAGGTGATATTATTGGGTTTGACTACGTCGCTAAGTTGAATCAAGCCAAGCTGTGGGCTCAATCGAAGTATCGTGGACGTGTGATTGAATTATTTTTGGCGGGTGAGCTTTCGCAAAATACAATGCAACGCGTCGGTAATATGAAGAATGGACACTTCCAAGATAACTCTTTTGGTGAAGGTACTGTGAATAAATTCAACAACTACGGTGTGAAAGGGGGGATTACCTATAAGTTGAACGGTAGAAATTACTTATTTGCTAACGCTTATTTGGGGACGAGAGCGCCTTATTTTAGAGACAGCTATCTGTCGCCTAGAACTCGAGAGCAATTGGTGAAGGGTCTTGATAATGAAACCCTAACATCGATAGAAGGGGGCTATGTCTTGAATGCTCCTTACCTTAAAGCACGGGTTACGGGTTATTATTACACACGTGAAAATAGAACCCGTACAATCACTTTCTTTGCAGATTTATCATCCATTAATTTTAAGTTTGGTAGTTTGGCTCTTACCGGACTGGACACCAGAAATGTAGGTACAGAAGTCGCAATTGAAGGTAAATTGACTCCGACCATCACCTTGTCTGCCGTAGCTTCTGTGGGGCAACATTTGATTACTTCTCGCCCCCAAAGTGTATTTACAGTAGATGATGTCGCAGAAGATAAAAAAGTAGGCAATGTTTACTGGAAAGGATACCGCGTCTCGAATACGCCACAAAGGGTTTATTCGGCTAGATTGAGCTATAACTCACCTAAGTTTTGGTTTGTTAGCCTGACAGGCGGCTATTCTGACGACCTTTGGTTGGATGTGAGTCCCTTGCGGAAAACAGCAGCTGCGGTGGATAGATTTAAGACAGAAGACGACCCTGAGCGATTGAGATTGTTAAAGCAAGAAGAATTGCCAGGTGCATTTACATTAGACTTCTTTGGGGGCAAATCTTACAAGTTTTCGCACAGCAAGTACTTGTACTTCAATCTTGGAGTCAGCAATATCTTGGATGACACAAATATTAAGACGGGCGGATTTGAACAATTGCGTATCGACCCCGAGCGTTTCCCCAATAAATATTTTTATGCTTATGGCCGTACTTTTTATGCAAGTGCTGCTTTAAGATTTTAATTTGAACAAAAAACAAAATTTCTGCGCCTAGCGCACCATAAAACTTTCGACATGAAAAAATTCTTTTCTTACTTACCTATTTTTCTCTTAGGTTTTGGTCTTTTCTTTAGTGGTTGTATTGACGATAAGTTTGATGCTCCGCCGATTGATGGAGAAGACCCGGATATTACCACCAATGCCACCATCGCCGATGTATTAGCTTTGTGGCAGCCTGGCAATATTGTAGAGATTACGGATGACCTTATTTTTGATGCAATCGTCGTCTCTTCGGATGAAGCAGGCAATTTTTATAAGTCGCTGGTAGTGGAAGATGAAGACTCCGGTATTCGTTTTTCTATAAATGCTTCTGGGCTTTATAATAATGTTCCACAGTTTCGTCATGTCTATGTAAAAGCTAAAGGGCTTTATATTGGTGATTATCACGATTTGCCGACTTTGGGGGCGGGTGTAGGCACGAATAGCCAAGGAAATCCTATCATTGAGCGGATTCCTGCGAATTTGGTTGCTGAGCACATCTTCAAAGGCAAAAAGAATCGTGATTCGCCAATCAGAGAAAAATCCATAGCAGAAGTGACCCTTTCAGATGTAAATCGTTTGATTCGTTTGACGGATGTAGAGTTTATAGCAGGTGATACGCTTAAGACGATTGCTGGAGCGACTTCTGCTGGCAGTAGAAAATTAACAGATTGTCTTGGTAATACCATCGACATCAGAACGAGTAATTATGCTAATTTTGCCGATGCTCAAGTACCTAGCAAGCATGGTACCGTCGATGTAGTGGTGGGTATCTATAATGGTGGATTACAACTTGCCTTGAATTATTTTGAAGACATCAATATGACCGAAGACCGTTGTACGGGTGGTTCGTCAGGCGGGACTTGTGATACTTGGACTGTTTTAGGTACTTCTACAACCGTAGCTTCTGTTGATGAAAAATTCGACAATATTACCAATAACGAAGACTTGAATGAGTCTGGCTGGTTAAATGCAACATGTGTGAACGGTGGACGTGTGTGGCGTGAAAAAATCTTTACTCCGTCAGGTGGTGGGGCTTCTTCTAAGTACATCAAGGCATCTGCTTTTTTGGATAATACTCCTAAAATGCATACTTTGGCAATTACGCCTGGTGTGACTAACATTGGCTCTAAGACTTTGACTTTTAAAAGTGCGCAGAATAATTATACTCAAGATAACTTAAGAGTTTTGATCTCTACGGATTTTGACGGAAGTGACATTGCCGCTGCTACTTGGACAGAATTGTCCGCTACTTTAGCTGGATCTGCTAATTCTAATTACGAATGGGTATCTTCTGGCAATATTAGCCTATCCGCCTATTCTGGTACTGGATACATCGCTTTTGAATACAAAGGTTCTGGGCCTGATGGCAATACCGGTGGATTTAGCATTGATGATGTAAAAATCCAATAGTTAAATTCAATAAGCTTTTAAGAAGATAGCAACTGTTTAGTTAAAAAAGGGTCTGCTCCAAATCGGCGCAGACCCTTTTTTTACTTATTTTGGATAGTTCTCAAACGGTCAAAACTAAAAAGTAGAAAAAAAATCCGTACTTTTGCCCTTCCATTTTATTTTCCCGAAAGGGAATAAATCGCCCGTATCAAGCACCAAGTAATGACTTTTACAGAGATAAGAAATAAATTTTTTGAGTTTTTTAGTGCCAAAGGTCACAAAATTGTCCCTTCGGCTCCTTTGCTCAACAAAGACGACCCGACTTTGATGTTCATCAATGCAGGCATGAATCAATTCAAAGACTATTTTTTAGGCAACGGCACACCAGACAACCCGCGTATCGCCGATACCCAAAAATGTCTCCGGGTATCGGGCAAACACAACGATCTCGAAGATGTAGGGCTGGATTCTTATCACCACACCCTGTTCGAAATGTTGGGTAACTGGTCTTTTGGGGACTACTTCAAAGAAGAAGCCATTGCCTGGGCGTGGGAGCTTTTGACGGAAGTCTATAAAATCCCCAAAGATAGATTGTACATCACCATTTTTGAAGGCTCCGATGCCGATGGCGTCGGTTTTGACCAAGAAGCCAATGATTATTGGAAAAAATGGGTGCCACAAGATAGAATTCTGCCTTTCGACAAAAAAGATAACTTTTGGGAAATGGGCGCCACAGGCCCATGTGGTCCTTGCTCCGAAATCCATGTCGATATGCGCCCCGATTCCGAAAGGGAAAAGCTGGACGGAGCCAAATTGGTGAATATGGACGACCCTTATGTCATCGAAATTTGGAATTTGGTCTTCATCCAATACAACCGAAAAGCGGACGGTAGCTTAGAAGAATTGCCTAACAAACACATAGACACAGGTATGGGATTTGAGCGACTTTGCAGAGTGTTGCAAGGAAAAGACTCGACCTATGATACGGATGTATTTGCTGGGGCTTTCGCCAAAATTCAGCAAGTGAGCGGCATCAAGTACGAAGGCTCATTTGACCCGAATGCCAAAAAAGATATTGCTATGCGCGTCGTTGCGGACCATATCCGCGCGGTAGCTTTTGCGGTAGCAGATGGCGTGATGCCTAGCAACACAGGCGCAGGCTATGTTATACGGCGTATTTTGCGTCGTGCAGTGCGTTATTACTATTCATTTTTGGACATCAAAGAGCCTTTTTTGCATACTTTGGTTCATGTTTTGGCGGATGACTTTACAAATGTGTTTCCAGAATTAAAAGCCCAAGAAGCTTTTGTGGCAAAAGTCGTCTTAGAAGAAGAAAAATCCTTTTTACGGACACTCGCTACGGGCTTGCGCCGAATGGAAAACCTAGATGTCAAAAATAATCGAATCGATGGCAAAACCGCTTTTGAGTTATTTGATACCTATGGATTTCCGATAGATTTGACTCGACTGATTGCTTCCGAAAAAGGATATTCCATTGATGAAGAAGGCTTTGAGAAAGAATTGCTTGCGCAAAAAACAAGATCTCGTGACGATGCCAAACGAGAAGTGGGTGATTGGACGGTTTTGTTGGATGACCCTAAGGTCGAATTTCTAGGATATGATACCCTTGCGGTAAATGATGCCAAAGTTGTCAAATTTAGAACCGTATTAGTCAAAGATAAACCACAATACCAGTTGGTACTAGACAAAACCCCATTTTATGCCGAAGGCGGTGGACAAGTCGGGGATAAAGGCACGCTAGAAATCAATGGAGAGACCATCCAAGTTTATGATACCAAAAAAGAAAATGATTTAATCATCCATTATGTCAACCAGCTTCCGCAAATAGCTGATGGATTCGTTTTGGCGCAAGTCAATCAAGAAAAAAGAACCCAAACCGCCAACAATCACTCCGCTACTCATTTGATGCATGCGGCTTTGCGGCAGGTGCTTGGTGACCATGTACAACAAAAAGGTTCTTTGGTCAATGACAAATATTTGCGTTTCGATTTTTCACATTTTCAGAAAGTGACCGACGATGAATTAGCTCAAATCGAACAAATCGTCAACCAAAAAATAAGAGAAAATATCCAACTTGGCGAAGCTAGAAATATCCCCATTGCGGAAGCCCAAGAAGCTGGAGCTTTAATGTTATTCGGGGAAAAATACGGAGAAAATGTGCGCATGATTACTTTTGATGCCGATTACAGCCGCGAGCTTTGCGGGGGGATTCATGTCCCTGCTACTGGACAGCTCGGGATGTTTAAGTTTACTTCAGAATCAGCCATCGCTGCAGGCGTAAGAAGGGTAGAAGCAGTCACAGGTGTAGCCGCAGAAGTCTATATCAATGACCAAATTGCAGAATTAAATGCCGTCAAAGCATTGTTTAAAAATCCAGCAAACCCAGCGAAAAGAGTGGCAGCCTTAGTAGATGAAAATAAAAACCTAAACCGAAAAATTGAAAGCTTCGTTGCTGCTTCCGCAAAAAATCAAGCCAAAGAATTAGCTAGCGCTTTTGTGGAAACGAATGGGATGAATGTACTCATTACGCAAGTAGAAGTATCTGATGCTAAAGCCCTAAAAGCAATGGCTTTTGACTTGGAGAAATCCAAAGGCAATGCCCTAGTCGGATTAGGAGCTAATATCGGTGGTAAACCACAGTTATTAATCGTTATCTCAAAACAATTGGTCGATACCAAAGGTTTGAATGCGGGTAATCTTGTTAGAGAAATTGCCAAAGCCATCAAAGGCGGTGGCGGTGGACAACCATTTTTTGCGACAGCAGGTGGAAGTGACCCGTCTGGTATTCCCGCTGCATTAAAACTTTTAAAAGAAAAAATCGCTTAAATGCGCGTACAGACGAACGGCCCTTCGTCTCGATGTACCGAAAAAAAGAAAAAATGAAAAAAATCATATTAATTTTCGCAACTTTGCTGACAATCGTCTTGATGGCCTGTAAATCAGAGCCAAAAACAACTTCAGCGCAGGTAGTTTCAAATACGCCCCAAACGGAAGAAGCTCCACAAACGGAAGCACCACAGCCATCCCCGCAGTCCGAACCTGTTGTTGAAAATAACACACCTAACAACGGAAACCTACAATTATCAGGCACAATTGGCGACGCCACAGCAGGGCAAGCCTTACAAGTAGTTACGATTCCTTTCGATAATACCCAACCTATGCTCGTTGCTCAAACTAAGATTTTGTCTAACGGTGCCTACAAAATTAGCTGGAATAACCCCAAAAAAGGAGTTTATAGCTTAAAATTAGGACCACAGCAGCAACTCATGTTTGTATTGGATGGATCCGAAAAAAATATAAAATTTGACATTGCTAAAAATGGATTTAGAAGCTTAGATGTAAAGGTTGAAGGCTCAGATTTGAATACGCGCTACTTCAATATAATGAAAGGCATCATTAATAAGACGGCGAAACCAAGTGATTTAAGAAAAACCATTTTGAATGAAAAAAACGCCCTATTGGCGTCCTTGGTTGCTTTGCAAACTCAAAAAGACCCTAGTTCACTCGAATTACACCAAACCATCCAAAAAAGATTGGCTCAAGTGCCCAACTTGGATAAAACAAAATATAGCAATGCCTATGCTGCCTACATTGCTTCCATGGAGAGGCAAGCCAGTCAGGCAGTCATCAAGGTCGGGGCAATGGCGCCTGATTTAGCTTACAAGAACCCCGAAGGAAAAATTATGAAACTATCCGACTTACGTGGAAAATTAGTCTTGTTAGATTTTTGGGCTAGTTGGTGTGGACCATGCCGTCGTGCCAATCCCCATGTCGTAGAAATCTATAATAAGTACAAAATCAAAGGTTTTACGGTTTATTCGGTCTCCTTGGATGGGGACAAACACGGAAGCACAAACCCGAATGTCATCAAAATGCACAAAGACCGTTGGGTGGCTGCCATCAAAAAAGACGGTTTGGTTTGGCCAAATCACGTCAGCGACCTAAAATCTTGGAACTCTGAAGCTTCCGCAAAATATGGCGTTACTAGTATTCCTGCTACTTTCTTAATCGGGAGAGACGGCAGAATAAAAGCCATTAATCCAAGAAATAACCTAGAAGAAGTCGTCAAAGCCAATTTGTAGCCCGAATACTCTAGCCCACAAACGATGAACTTACTAGACTACCAAGACCGATTGAAAGTCAAATCAATTGATGGGCAAACCTATCTATTTGATCCCGTCCGTAAGAAAAACATTGTTCTGACCCCCGAAGAGCTCGTGCGCCAACTAACCATCCAGTATCTACATTGGGAAAAAGGTTATTCCTTAGGCGTTTTTTCTGTCGAAAAACAGATTAAGCTCAATGATACCATCAAACGGTACGATATTGTCGTCTATAAAAAAGCCGCACCCTATATTTTGGTTGAGTGTAAACGTCCAGAAATCAAATTAGATGAAGCAGTTTGTGCACAAATAGCCCGTTACAATATTGTTTTACAAGTGCCTTATCTGATGATTACCAACGGACCTGATTCCTTTTTCTTCGGGTTGGATGAAGCTAAAGAAAAGTTTGTTGCTCTTGATGTACTTCCTAATTCTTCTGTTTAATGATGATAGTATTCCAGTAACCAGATTGCTAGACACCCGAACGGCCGTTCGGCTCGACATCCCACGCTCTAGCGTCTAGCAATTACAAATTGGCTAACTCTGAAAACTTAGTCTTACCCCGCGCATAAAACTGCCAAACAATAGATTTCGGATAAATGCCTTTAGGCTTGATGACGGGTTGGTTGGGTAGAGACTTCAATATCTTTTTGATTTCTTTACGCTTGCTAAATAATTGTGGAAGAGAAGCATAAAAAGCAAAATGTGCACGCAATATCGACCATATCAACTTATAATGCCCTTGAAATAAAAATAATCCCGCTGCTGTTCCATCTAAAATTAATCTTACGGGTAATTTCCAAGCTAAATTACGCTTGCGGTCATTTTTTACCAGCATTTTTAGGTTGTTCCTAAAGTTAAGATAAACCTTATTGGGCGTATTATAGGACAACGTACCGCCCCCCAAGTGATAAACCACCGATGACGGAATTGCCTTAATCTTATAGCCGGCTCTTTTAATTTGCCAGCACATATCTATTTCTTCATTGTGCGCAAAAAAGCTCGCATCAAATCCCTTAAAATCCCAAAAAAGCTTGGAGCGTATGACCATGGCAGCTCCTGTCGCCCAAAATATCTCCCGTTCGTCATCGTACTGTCCAAGGTCTTCTTCATTGACCCCAAATACCCGCCCCCGACAAAAAGGATAACCCAAAAAATCTATAAAGCCACCCGCTGCTCCTGCATACTCAAACTCATTGGGATTGACATCGGAAAGAATTTTTGGTTGGCAGACACTCAAATTGGGGTCTTGCATGGCCTGGAGTAGGGGCGTAGTCCAATTTGCGGTAACGCGGACATCCGAATTCAATAAAATATAAATTGATGCTTCTACTTGCTTCAGCGCTTCATTGTATCCACCGGCAAAACCATAATTGACGGGCAATTCAATGACTTTTATTCTAGGATGATCTTTTTGTACAGATGCGAGATACTCGATAGAATCATCCGTCGAACCATTGTCCGCAACCACAATAGCCACATCGCTAGGGGTAAACTCCAAGACCGATGGAAAATACGTCTTTAAGTGCTTCGTCCCGTTATAATTTAGGATTACAAGGGCGACCGACTGGTTATTTTTGGATGGCTCTAACAATGCTTTTGCTGCGATTTTATCTTTTTCTAGCTGTGATTTAAGGGCATCTAAGTGGTCAAATTTATGATTTTTTCGCAAAAAGTCAATAAGTCGGACTTCAAGATTTTGCTCATAAAGATTTCCATCAAAATCAAAGATATGCACTTCTAACCTGTGTTCTACGCCATTTATTGTCGGGCGGTTGCCAATGTGCAACATTCCGTTGAGCAAATCGTCATTGATTTTTATCTGAACGGCATAAACACCATCAGCCGGGATGAGTTTGTCGGTGTCGTCAATCTGGATATTGGCGGTTGGGAATCCCAGTTTATTACCGATTTGGTCACCCCGAATGACCTTTCCAGAAATTTTATAAGGGCGCCCTAAATAAATTTTTGCTGTTTTTACATCGCCTTCTAATAGCGCCGTTCTAATTTTGGTAGAAGATATTTTGACTGTATCAATTTCGTTTGCTTCGATTTCGATGATTTGGCAGTCCTTAATCTTGGTCAGCTTTCGCAAAAGGGAAATATCCCCCGCTCTTTTTGCCCCAAAACGATGGTCATAACCGATGATGATGGTCTTGGGATTAAATTTTTTTAATAAAAACTGCTCTACATAATCAGTCGGAGAAATTTTTGCGAAAGCATCTACAAAAGGAACTATGACTAAGTGGTCTATCCCTAATTCATCAAGATTTTCGATTTTTTCAGCCAGCGTATTTAGTAAAGAGAGCTGTGAATTACCAAGAAACTTGCGCGGATGTGGATGAAAAGTGATGACTACCGACTCTCCATTTTGTTCTTCTGCGGTATGGATGAGCTTGCCCAAAATTGCTTGATGACCTGCATGCACACCATCAAAAGAGCCGATAGTGATGGCTGGATTCTTAAAGGATGGAAGTTGCTCAATATTATGATGTACTTGCATAGAGCGCAAAAGTAAGATTTTATTTTTATTTTTTGTAGTCTTTCCTATGCTCGTTTCACTCGCTGTTGGTCTTTGGTGCGGGCTACGCCCTTTTGGTGCTACCGCAGCGACATGCATCTACGGCGTGTACGTGATGGAGTAA
>CAMZKG010000070.1 GCA_947311105.1 uncultured Saprospiraceae bacterium | reverse complement strand
TCTTAGCCCATAGCTTCACTATGGGCTAAGCAGGGAAACCCCTACGGGGTTTTAGGTCGATCGCCTATTTATTTTTTCAAACTTCGATTCAGGCATTAACTTCTATTTTATGCAACTCAGCCAAAGGCATAACTTGCATTAAATCGAAAAAAGCCCGTGTTTATGGGGGTAGATGCTTCTTTTTTGCCAAAATAATGACCGAACCATTGAACCAAATAACATTCTTGATTTATACGCAAATCTAAAAAACGAAGGAATAAAATTATCAAATCAAGCGATCATTCCAACACACCAGAATCAGTATCCTTATTTTTCAATTTCTTACGAGCAATTCGAGATAACTTACCTTTTGCAAAATGATAATTTACGCTAAGAGTCAAAAACTTATCCACATCATACATTTGACTAGAATAAGTATTTCTCACAAGTGACTCTGAAATTGTTTTAGAAGAAGAACCCCAATAATTTGAAAAAAGATATGAGTAACCTACACCGATACTATAGCGTGATTTATTCCAAAACAAACTTATAGTTGATGTTTCTGATTGCACGTACTCCACCTTTCCCGAAAGGGTTTGATATGGAGTTGCAAGAAACAATTTTAATAAAAAGTCATGATATGTAAAGGCTCCCGAAACAGCTCCATAGTAATAAAGCCTAGCCCAAGCCAACTTATCATCTTGCATTTTAATTTTATTAAAATGACCAAAGGAGCGCACCTTCAGCTTCTTTTTCATAAATTCTCTCTCAACACTCAAAGCCATTGTATAAATACTAAAATTATCAATATTTCGTGGCTGCAACAGAAAATCATTGCTTTGCTTGGAATAATCAAAAACTATAGGGTGCATCACTTCTTTAAAGACAAATTTTGCCCAATAAGAAAAGCTACTAGGCTTCAAAAAAAAAGTCAAATTTGCGTTATGTACATCATACGGGCGCAAAGCTAAAGATCCAGTCTTCCATAGATGTTCTTCAATTTTTATTCTTGTTGTGGTCAAATAGGAAAGAGACGGGTTTATTGATTTAAAATCATAAAAAAGCTTCCAATAACCTTTTGCGTTGAATGGATATTTAATGGTTACTTTTGGATAAAAATCAACCTTTCTAAAAGAACGCCCCCCCTGTTTTTCCAAAAAGCTATTCCACACTGCACCGAGACTTAACTGGCAAGTAAATTTATGAATATCCCCAACACCTTCAACGAAAGCCAAACTATTGGAAACGATTTCTTGATTCGCTACACTAGTATCCAGTATGTTCAAAATAGATGTTGTTGATTTTCCACCAACATTTAATTTCCATTTTTCAAAATATTGCGTATAATACAATTCAGACAACATTGTCCTTTTTGTGCTCTTTGAGTGAAAAGGCAATGACAACGTCATGCTATCCAAAATATTTTTTTCAAGGAGCAAGCTGTTAGAAGTGTTATCATAACTACTAAACAAAAAATTGGCAGAAATGTCATTTCCTCCCCATATTTTTTTAAAAACATATAAATCTAAGGTATGATTTTCACGAAGAAAGTCACTCTGCTTTCGCAATAATCTTTTTTCCGAAAGGAAGGAAGAACGAAATTCAACATCTTGACTAAAATGATTATTTAAATTCATTCCTGAAAATGAATACTTTAGATAAATATCATATTTATCCCTTTTAAAGAAACCAGCACCTATCACTGGAGAATGCATCATTAATTTGTTATACCCCTCAATTCCTTTTTTATCCCTTTGAAATAGTGTATCATTAATTTCATACGAAATCGATTCATCGACTACCCATTTTTTTCGATGCTGATAAGCAAAACTAGACCTTACATTTGCATAAAACGTCCCCAAATTCATTCCAAATGAGACATTATCCCTTCCATAGGTCGTCGAAACAGCATTTACTAGACCTAAGCCCATCTTCCAGCCTTTCGGAATATCTACAGTAATAACATCAATCACAGATTGTACTCCCTGCATCGCATAACGCATCTGCGGCATATCATAATAATCCAGCCGAATGACATTCTTTTTACTCAAAGCGAGAATATCATCTATATTAGCCTCCTTGCCATTCAACAAAATCTTTACACTCCCCCGTGATAGGGTTTGTACCGTTCTTTCAACAATATCCACGTCTATCTCGGGAATTGCTGACAGCAAATCCAAGGCATCTACTTTCATCTTTCGGTCAGACTTTGTAATTGTATATTCCGTCCTATCAGAATACAACTTAGATTTTGATGCCTTTACAGATACTTCTGAAAGGCTAGTGGTCTTCGGATCCATGAATATAGTGATGGTCTTGACAACCGTATCCATTTCTACCTGCTCCCTTACGGGAAAAAATGATAAACGCTCTAATTGCAAATAATATTCTCCTAATGGAACGGAATCGAAAACAAAGTAGCCGTTTAAATCTGACACTGTTAAACCCTTGATTTTAGTTGTATCATTTGCATCCAGCAATAATATACTAGCCAGCTCTATTTTTTCATGGGACGCACTGTCAATCACAACGCCTTCCAATTTCGTCTGCGAGTTCAATTGAATCGAAAATAAAAGAAAAATTATAAATAGAATTTTCATCGTACTAACCAATATTTTAGTGAGTCAACAATTACCTCGCAAATGGGAAATGATTCCTGTCATAGACTTATAGCTACCAAATCAAATGCGCCACCTAAAAAGATAATAATATCATATGCAGCACCCAAAGATAAAAAAAAAGGTTGAACTAACACACAAAATTAATGCTCATTGTGAAATAAAAGTATAATATTTGTTAATCCTTCACACGATACGTCGCAGTTTAGCTTGATTCACAATAAACTCTTCAACAGATATTGGCGCATTTTTTACAACGCAATACTTTGAAAAATCTCCCCCTATTTGATATTCATTAGCCTTCTGAATACAAGGACCACCACAAACTGGAAGATGCTTACAATCTCCACAAAATTCATTTTTCTCAAAAGGCGCCTTTTCGTAATACTTGTCAACTAAATCCACGTTAACAGACCATTTACAAATTGGGACTCACCTAATCTTATATAATCTACTCCCATTACAATTAAATTTTTAATTACTTCCGACGTAACAAAGTCTGCTTCATATGATACAATCACGACCATTTTATACAAGTTTAGGATCTAAAAAAGGAAGAATAAATATACTGCATTTCTTTTGCAGCCTTATCAAAATCTCTAATTCTTTTCTGATATTTTTTATAATGCAATGCTTCAAAAAGAGACTTTTCTTTATACAAACTTCTAAAATAATAAACTTGCCTATTAGTGTCAAGTATCTCTTTTTCAACATTGCTTATTGAATATCTTGCACGTAACTTAAACCTAGTTCTTAAATTAAATGGAGAATACCTTCCAGCAGCCATATCGACATGAGTTGACAGACAAATAGCAACTGCATCTTGATCAATCTGTAAAGAATCAAAACATCTTCTTAAGCGATCAATAAAAGAAGAATCAATTACCGCAGCAAGGTGCGTCAAACCCCACAAGCCTGGCTTGATACTCGAGCTTTTATACCTTAAAAAATCCTTAGCGTAAGAATACTTTACTGAATACTTCTCCGCCAAAGAACCATCTATAGATGTACTCTTAAACCCCTTAAGGGGCCACCATTTAGGTCTTATTTTAAAACTGTAAGTTAATCCTACTACATTCTCAGAAGGAAAACCCAATGAGTCCAAAAGATTATTAAACAATCCTAGAAATTTTTTATTTTCAAAATTCAATCTCATGAGCGCTTTCTTTCTTCTTAGCTTTCTCATCTTCCCATTTAACATTGCTGTTTGCAACACATCAAATTCTAAAAAAGGAATCAAAACACTTGAGTCAATCGATTGCTCATACTCCCTTTCATAAAAGTCAAACAATTTAATAAATTCAGACAAACGATTACTACTCGGTAATTCTTTCCTGAAAAAATCCAATTCATTTTTTGTCATTCCATGAACAACACACTGCTTCAGAAGCGGTATCAAGTGTATGGTATCTTTCTCCAAACAAGCAACAATAGCCGCTTGACGAATATGTTTATAAAACGGATATTGATATTTTTCAAAAGCATCCTGGTAGGTACGGATAGCTTCTTCATATTTATTCTGAATAATATAGTTTTCCGATTTCGAAATTAAAGAATAATAACCTTTTGATGGTTGCCCAAAAGAAACTTTAATTGAACCCAATATAATTAGTACAAATAGTAAATTCTTCGTAACTAAAAATCTAAACAAAAGCAATCCTTCTCCCATGACAGTTTTTCTGGATCCGCCTTTAAATCTATTTGAAGCTACCAGCTTCTTATTCTCAAATTTCACAATTGATTTCATTTTTTTATTTTATATCATTATTAAAAGGATTCCAATCACCTGTATTGGTTATAATTCTCCCGTTCTTTCTTTTACGATCATAACCTCCTTGCCCCATACAAGTGGGACTGGCTCCACCTTTAAACCTTTTTGAAACATTTAACTGCTTCTTTTTAAAACCATTAATTTTTTTCATAACTCAAAAATTTTAAAATAACATCCACATTTAAGGGTTAGGAGAAGTCCCTTTGAAAACGTTTTTTGAGTCAAAGGAGTACGTTAGAAGAAGAATTTAACATTTTGCGCAAGCAGGCTTTGTTTTACTCATTTCAAGGCTCTAAGTATCACATCTTTCAATTCTATTTCAATATTCTTTTGCAAGCCTGAAGAAAAATAAATAACGTTTCCCGACTTGTCTATGATTGCACTAGATGGAAATGTTTGTACCCCAAATGCATCAAACTGGTCAGTCCCAACACTTGGCAAATAATCAAACCTAGTTGCTCGCAAAAAAGTCTTTACCTTGTCAATACTATTTCTAGCAACACTAATAAACACAACATCCTGACCTTTAAATGAACTAACCAAAGTATTTAGTTTTGGCATTTCAAGCTTGCATGGTGGACATTCCACAAACCAAAAATTTAAGACAACTATTTTTCCTTTATACGCACTTAAAGACTTGGTAGTACCGTCCAGAAAATCGAATGTTATTGGGGGAGCCGTTTTATTAATCAGTTTTTTCTTGGCAGCCTGTTCTGCCTTTTTTCGTGCTTCAATAATCGCACGAAATTCTTTCATTTTTTGTTTTTGCTTCTCTGCTTTAGACTGCAACTCATACCCTTCAATATTAAAAAGACTGTCACTCAATTTTGAAAAGACAACTTTATTTGCTGTTACAGTTTTCATTCCAAAGCGTGTTTTTTCGGAGTATTTCAAAACGACTCCAGGAATACCCGAAAAAGGAGAATAGGCAAAAGGAAGTTCGGTAGTATAATATACGGCGGTTTCTTTTCCCCTATTTGTTATTATAGCCTTCTGGCAAACAAAATCCAAAACATTGTACCTTCCTTCGACATACTTAACGTCAACCTTTTTATTTAATGGGCCGAAGTACGCCACTTTTCCCGTGGAGTCATCTTCGCACAAATAGCTCTTACTCAATGAATTATCATAAATAATAAAGCTTTCCATTACATTTTTGCGCAAGCGACTCCCCTTAAAAAAAATAACTTCCCGGTTGGGTAAATCATCTACAGCCCTCTTAAATATCTCATCTACATCAGAGTAGGAAACAGTAAATTCAACCTGACCAGATACATCTTGTGTGTCTCTAAAAAAATACAACACATCACTACGTGCCAAATCTGAAATCATTTCCACTAGCTGAACCCTACCTTGACTATCCGTTATTCTAATAGCTGCGGTATTAGGTGGCTTTCGTCCAAGATTATGCGCATGTAATACCAACTTATTGTCATGATTAGATTTTAGATTTAAATGTAATACTACAGGTTTACTTTTTAACAAATAATTCTCTAGAACCAGATCATTGTTAAAAAATAAGGAGATGGAATCACCATCCTCCTTTTCAAAATCAAATACTTCTAATTGGACTTCATCCCCTGAAATAAGCACACCTTTACCATATTTTAGCTTTTTGCCTTGCACTATTGGCTGCTTTACTTTTTTATCTTCTTGCTTATTTTCAATGTGGGGTGGGTCTAATAAGCTAATATAGCCCCATTTGCCACGCTGCTTAACAGCAATCATCCCCTCACTCAAATCTCTTCCATCTTCAAATTGATAGTCAATGACTAATTTTCCAGAGACATCAATATAGCCAACTTTACCAGCCTTATTTTCGACTCTAGCCAGTCCATCATGAAAAGAAAAAGCTTGCGCAAATTGTGGACGAATTACATATTTATTTTTTTTATCAATAAAGCCCCACTTACCAGCAGCGTTTTCTACTGCGGCGAGTCCTTCAGAGAAAGAGTGAGCATGCTTGTACATGATGGGAATTAATTTTTGTCCTGTGACATCAATATACCCATGTTGTTTGTCTTGCCTTACTACCGCCATCCCTTTCGAAAAAGAATTTATCCAATTGTATTTTGGCGCAAGCACTACCCGCCCTTGTTTATCAATGACTCCCCAATAACTACCCGATTGAAAGGCCGCAACACCATCCGAAAAATTTGTGATGTATTTATATTTGGGTTGAATAATAACTTCACCTTTATCGTTGACTGCCCCCCAAGATTCAAATCCCAATTTGCCCACATAAAAAGTAGCCATACCATCAGAATAAACACCAAATCGTGCTGCATTCATATCACCAGGAAGTTGAAAAGCCTTTTCTCCTTTCTCATTAATCGCATAGGTAAAACCTCCCTTTGTCACGATTGCTAATCCTTCTGAAAAGTCCGTCCCCAAATCATATCTATCATTATTCACTATGGAATTTGAATGAACATTAAACAAACAATTCCCTTCTCCTGATATTTTATAAAAAATCACACTACCATTTACTTTTCTTTCAGAAAAAGAATATTTCAACGGAACTACGATATTACCCTTTAAGTCGATAAATCCAGCCGTATGAATCGTAGAGCCACTAGACACTTTTGCCAAGCCCGAAGAATAATCATACGCATAGTTATAACTAGGTTCTACTATCCATTCAAAACCTACTTGAGCAACAATACTCAAGCTAAAAAATAAAAAAAAAGAACTTAAAAAGAATTTCATATTTTTTATTATTTTTCACTGGGCCTATCTATTTATCTAGCAACCTACCTATTTGGTATAACTGATTCTTGTATTCAGGAAAAATTTCACTCAAACTGCTATAGTTTATTTCTTCTACCAATATTTCTCTCGCGATTAGTATTCCTATTACAATCGTCCCCAATTTTGTAGGATGACCATCAAACGAATAAACCCAAAACGCCCGATTATTACTATAAGCGTTTATCCTATCAAACACTTCTCCAACTGGTAAAATTTTCCCTCCTATTTTTGATGTTAAATTATTGAAAAACAATTTATTCTCCGAAACAGCTATCGACCTAATACTATCTGACCATAAAATAGTTGAATATCCTTCAAAATAAAGTACTTCAGTCGAACATGTTTCGACAGATTTTTTAAGTTCATAGTAACTCGTACTATCTCTCGAAAGGCGGTCTTGCAGAATTAAATAATCCCAACACTTCGATTCAATTATTTCTACAGTTGGAGATTTTTCCTTTGTTAACTCAAACGATTCTGTATAACCCCTTGAAGCATCTAGTGAATCCATAATATGATTCTTCAGGGATACCCCTGGATATCCCTGGATATTTACATTTACCTTTATTTGCTTATTCTGACATCCAATGATATCTTTAATGACCCTATCTAATCTATTATAATAGGTCAAACTATTCCCGACAATAAGCACAGAAACTGGTTCTTGAGAAATAGCACTTCCTGAATAAAATAAAATCAAAATAACGGACAAATACAATTTCATTATTTAGATTTTTCGGAATAATAGAAAGTGAGAAAATTTAAAACTGCATGTGGACTTCGTCCTGAGAAGGAAGCGATCAATTCCCCAGACTTACTAAACAATACTCCACTTGGAAAGCCGATTGCATTATATTTTGATGCAAAGGATGCCAATTTCCATCCATGTATTCCAAATACACTATTTTTTTCCACCACTTCTTTGCCGTGTTTGAGCTGATCCAAGTCTGGTTTACTATAAAAAGTAAGAATATGAATTGGTAGAATATTCTTTGAGCGGAAAAATTTAAAATCTGGCAGATGCGCTAGACATGGGGCACAACTATACGACCAAAAATTTAAGTAAACAAAATCAAAAGAATCCACAACCTTAGAGTCAATAGAATAAGTACTATCAACTAAATAACTCTCTAAACTAAAAGGTCTCAATGAATCAACGAAAGACAGTAAAGGATGCTTAGTAGGCTCAACTTCTTTTAACTTAAGGGATTGCCCATTTGTCGCCACATTTAGTAATTTATAATAATTTCCATAAATATTTATAATATAATCATCCTGCAAAAATTTCACCACTTTTTGGTGTGTTCTGTGGTCCCGTAGAATAAAGGAATCCTCCCTCCTTACATTGAATATACCATCATCATTCACATCATACAATTCGACTCCGAAAGCTCTTCCTTTTATAAAAATATCACTATAAGTAATTGATAAACTTGTAGAATCCCTTTGTAATTTCACATCAACATCTTGAGCAAATATGTTTTGACTACCAAGTAACAAAACAGCTAAAAGATAAATAAAAAATAGATTCTTCATTTTTAGAATTATTTAAAAAGTAACTTAAGATGTTTACTCGCTACCATTACCAACTCCTTGATAATCATAACGAGTAAACAATAAAAATTTTAGTAATAATTACCAATTATCACTATCACACATACCTTCAGGAGATCTATCATCTGCCACACCACATTGATGCGCCGACCCATCATCACATCCCCAATCTCTGTAAGACTCCCCACTAGCGTTCGTCCCACCACCTGTTTGTTGAAAAGTTGCACCGCCACAAATCATCCGTAAATCCGTTTCCTTTCCAATTTTCGACACGTCAAACATTTCAATAAAAAGCTTTTTCATCTTTCAAAAATTTTAAAATAACCTCCACATTTAAGGGTTAGGAGAAGTCCCTTTGAAAACGTTTTCAGTTACAAAGGTATTCTCTCCCAATGCAAAAAAATGGCGTTGGGGAAAAAAAGTTTGATTTTTTCCACCTTTTATATTTTTCTCTTGGTCGGTTTCTATCAAAACTTGGATTTTACGGCCAACAATATTGTTATAATTTGGTTTAGACTTTCAAAGATAGTCATTTTTTTTGGTTTGTATAATTTTTTTTGGCTTTGCTGCCTTGGGAGTGCTTAATTTGACTCTACGTGTCATTCATTTTGGTCTTCGACCGCTTATTTACGTCATCGATTTCTAGTTAAGTCCAAAAATTGCTCAAATATTCTTTCCGCAAGGCTTCTATCCTTTGTAATCAAGGTAGCAGTACCCGTCATTTTGGGTTGGTAGGCAATGATTTTTTCATAATTCGTTTTTAGGGTATCTGGCAAAAGCAATAGTATATTGTGCTCCCGAAGCTCAAACAGAATGAACGACCGATCCCGCAGGATCCCGCAGGGTCGAGTGCGGCAGCCACTCGAAGGGAGAGAACGGCGGTAGCCGCAAAATACAAACTAGACTTAGTGCAAATTTCCGACAAATCTAAAAAAACCTACAGTCCTGTACCAAATTGGTACTGAGGAGCACAGTACTTGGTGTCCCTTATTTTGCCATATAGCTATAGCTTCTTTATCAAATCTTCCATCCCATAAAATTTAATGGCCTTCTGTTTGAGTGGATTGGTACTCCACTCTTCCCATTCTCCTGTATAGGGATCATAGCCACACTTGAGGACGGGAATGATTATAATTTCGATAATCTACCGCAGTTTTTTTGTCTCGTTGAGAAAAAATTGCCATTGAATAAAACTCACCATCCAATAAAAACGACCGCACTTCAAATTCTTTTATAATCTTTTTCTGAACTAAAGACGGGAAGGAAAAAAATTTATATTTTTTTGTATTTTGCAACTCAAATGTTGCTCCGCCTGAAAATTCTTTACCACCGCACCAGAAAGAAACTGGATTAAAAAGCGACTTGGTTATATAAACGTCGTCGGGAACCCCATTCTCCTCCTTTAATAATTCAAACGAATCAACCACGAAGGTTAAAGGAGTATCAAAACCTACTTCCTTTGCCAGCACTAGGTCTAATAACTTATTATGCCTAAATTCAGTTAAAAGTGACCCAAGCGTGTTAGGCCAAGACTCTATTAGACTCAATACATAAGTTGCTCTCTCTTTAAATACTCTGGCAAATTAGGAATTAATGGCAAATTACCACGCCTCATCCAACAGGAATGAGCATCAGAAAATAGCACTCCGTTCAACGCAAGATCCCCACCCAACCCCAATTGCAAGCTACTCAACTTCAAGCCTTTATTAAATCTTGCTATACGAAATTGTGATCCAATTGTGCCTATATAGGACATTACCTTAGATGTTGAGACATCTTGTCCATCAGAAATGATTATAACCAAATCGTTCTCCATAGCTTTGCGGATACTTTTTCTTCAAAAATTCAACAAACAACCTAGCGCCTTCTTCATTTTTTTGTCGGCAATAACCC